>JBHLOJ010000129.1:0-8357 GCA_048940605.1 Promethearchaeota archaeon | reverse complement strand
TTAGAAGTAGTTTTAAAAAAATTATTATCAAATAATCCCAGTATTAGAATTGCAACAATTTCTTCCATTGAGGGCCTCCCAATTCTCTCATTAATTTCTGAAGAGTATAATGAAACAATAATTTCTGCTATGGTTGCTGCATTGCTTTCCTTATCTGAAAAGGCAGTTATAGAAATGAAAATTGGTGAATTCAAACAATTGATTATCAAGGGAATTGATGGTTATTTATTAGTTTTTGAAGCTGAGTTGGCTGTATTAGCGGTTTCCACTACAGATAATGTGAAGCTGGGATTAATTTTTCTTGAATGTGAGCGTGCTTCAGTTCAAATATCAAAAATATTGAACAAATAGACATATATAATTTGTTTTTTTATTGACATATGGGATTGAAAAAATTCAAAATATTATGAAATTCATTAAAACAGATGAGAATGATTTTGGTGCTGAATAGTTGATGTCTAATATTTATAAAAGAACAGCTACAGTTGAGAAAAAAATCAATGAATATATCACACTTAAATTGGAGCATGGAAGGACCTATATTTATGTAAATGGCAAAAGGTTCATTCAGTGCATCCGATTAATCCTAAACATACCAAAAAATGATGTAACCCTATATGATGAGGTTGAATCTATTGATGAAGCAGCTAAATTATATAGCACCCATATACACCAAAACTTACTCGTTAGAGGCCCGGGGGCAATTCGGATACCAAATCAGATGCATGATATTACTCCTGAGCAAGAATTCTGGGGACACTGTTCAAATATTCAAACATGGGTGGAACATGACTATGACACGAGAATTCTTATGAGTAATATCTCGTTTCCATTGTTAAGAGAGTTGGTAGAAGCTGGTGATCCTAAAGCAAAAAAAATATTTAAAGAAGAAATTGCTCTTAGACTCGAGAGTGGGTTTCCTTCTGTTGTTCAGTATCTCCTAAATCAAAGATATTTGGGATATTTTACTAATTCTGAATTTAAAACAATAATAGAATCAACTGAGCTTATCAAGGGCCTTTCATTTAAACCGAGGATGTTGTCTCAATTTTTAATATACAGCGTTAATAAATTCCCTACTTTAGTTAAGGATATTCTATTACAAGTCCTTAAGCTTCCTGAAGGAAAGAAGATTATCCTTTTGAACCTGACTGATTCGGAAATACCTAGAATACCTTATATAAGAAATTATTTCACAACCACCCCCCATTATTTTCTCATTCTTAAAAATGCATTAGAAAATCTCTTCATTGAGGTTGATGAAAGATTGGGTGAAGATGTTAATGAATGTATTCTTGCCATTGAAAAGAGACTCAAGGGACAAGAAATTGATTTATCAGAATTCTCAGGGGAGCGTAGTTTGGAAGCCATTAGGAGATTGTTGGAACTTGAGGGATATGGAAATTTAGGTGATGAAGAAAGATTATTACTTGCCAAGAAATTTTTGGGAGAAGCTCGAAGGATTCATTCGAAATGTGCTTATTGCGGAAAATTGATACCTCAAGGTAAGAAAATCTGTGACTGGTGTGGTCATAAAAAAGATGATGATGAGGGTTTTTTTCCTTATCCTTTTATCTTTAAACCTCCTGATGGGGGTGGTGGAGGTCGATTTAAAGAAGGAGCAATTGTGGTCCCTATTAGAATCTAATCTATTGAATTTCTTTTATAAAACAATGAGTTTGGACTAGGCATAAGATATTTTAATGAATTTAAATAAACCTAATTAACCAATCACTATTGAATATAATTCTGAACAGGTCTACCATGCTGAGTGATCTAGGATGGCATTAGTAGGACAAACATCTTGACAAGCCATACAATCAGTACATTCACCGATATTTTCTGCTATAACTTTACCATCTACAAGTTCATAAACATCTGCAGGACAAACATTTATGCATTCTTCTGCTCCAACACACAAATCCAAATCCACTTCAACCCAGTGATCGTTATCTTCCCATTTCTTTAAGTCTACCATTTTTTAAACGATTATCCTCAATTAATATTTCAATAATTAATGATTTATTTTTGATTAATAATCTTACTGTTAATAAATATAACTTTTAGAGTATCAAATTTTGAATATTTAATAAACTGATTTTTCTAAAAAATCATTAAAAAGTAATTAGTTCCTAAGAATGGAAACTTATTTGCCCTCTCTCGCTTATTTGGGCATAAATCGTGAATGAATGAAATAATTCATTCATGTGGGATTAACAAGACTAAAAGCATAATAAGTATCACTCCGGAGAGGAAAATCAATCCTTGAATAATAGATTTCTTTAGGTTTTTTTCCTTGATTAATTCTGGCATTAACTCAACAGTGGCAAGATACAAGAATCCACCACCAGAAAAGGCTAAGAAAAATAAATTAAATATTTCAAGTGCGTTTGACAGGAATAAAGCCAATAATCCCCCGAATAGAGCAATCATCGCACTTAAAAAATTAAAAAATAAAGCCCTTTTCTTAGTAAAGCCCCCATATACAAGGACTCCAAAATCACCAACCTCCTGTGGTAATTCATGAAATAGCACAGCAAGTGTAATAATTACTCCATTCCTTAATCCACTTAAAAATGCAACCATCATTATTATTCCATCTAAAAAATTGTGCAATCCATCACCAATTAGATTAAGAAATGCAAAGTTTTTTATATTGGAATCGCCAATTAAAGCTGTTTTATTACCCTCAGTAATAGTATCATAACAAACAAATTGATTTTCTTTTTCATGTGCGTGTCCATGAAACCAATAAATAAATCGCTCAATTATGAAGAATATAACAAATCCAATAATAACGAATGTAAAAAGAAGACTTTCAGTCAAATCTTTTCCTTCTGTATTTAATTCTTCAAGATGGTGTAGGGATTCAGGGATTAAATCAAATAATGCTGTTGCGAGAATAGTCCCAGTTGCAAAGGCTACAACTACGATTAATAATTTATCTAAAGTTTTTTCTTTCATTGAAATCATAAATACACCAACTAAACTGAGACATCCTATCAAAAATATCATTAAAAAACCCAATAATTGATACATCTATACTTCGACTCTTCATTTGACTTTTTAATTATAAAATCTGATAGAGCTTATTAAACTTTATCCCTTACATTGGTAAATTATATTTATAGGGATAGATGATTAGTTTATATAAACAGAAAATAATAATTATAAAAATTAAAATAAGTGAGAATTATGAAGGTACTTATCGTCTATGAGACAAAATATGGTAATACTAAAAAGGCTGCAGAAACAATTGGAGAAGTTATTAAAGAAGTTGGTAATGATATAACTGTAGTGAAAGTTAATACTGTAGAGATGGATACTATTAAAGAATATGATGCAATTGTTATAGGCTCCCCTACGTATGCTGGAAGTCAAGCAAGAAGTATTAAAAAGTTTATTTCTTCTCTTTCTGTTGAACCCGATACGAAAATAGTTGTTTTTGATACTCATACTGGAGATGGAATAACTACTGGTGGTGTCATGAGAAGAGCAGTAAAAAAAATGGAAAAGCAAATCCAGAAAAATCAAAACTTAAAGAAAATTATGAATGGATTGCAGGTTGCAGTTAAAGGTATAAAGGGCCCTCTCGTTGAAGGTGAACTTGAAAAATGCAAGGTATTTGCGAAGGAAATTGCTAAAAATCTTTGAAAATTTTATGAGTTGTGGGCAGTTAATCAGATTCAGAATAAGTTAAGAAGCTTCAAAAGAAATTTTCCATCGTCTATTTAAGACTACGAAAAGTATATTCAATGGTAATTGTTAGAACAACGTATTTGAGATTAAGAATAATATTTAATTAAAAATATGTTTAAATAATAACCAAAATGTATTTCATCCATGGCTAAATTTAAAATAGTGGTTAAAAAACATTGTTTTTTCTGTGATTTATTAATTGAGTGGCTTTCAGATAAAAACGTCGATTATATTATCTTAGATTATCAGGACCCTAAAGATTTTAACGATCCTTTGATGAAAAATTCGACTTTTAATAGTCTTTATTGCGATATGAGTGCTTGCGTTGAGAGTATTCCCCTAATTGTAAAAAATAGTAGCATATTCTATTACTCAGAAATTTGGGATTTAGTTAATAATACTATTATTGAAGAAAAAGCACGAGAAATCTTTGAAGTGTAAAAATTTAGGGCATTTAATTATCAATTTGAGATCACCTTCTAAGGTAGGTGAGGTATGGAGATTAACTGGAGTTTATCTAATTTTCCATTTTTCCCATTTCTTCGATATATTTAAGAGATTGATGTCTAAAATAAGTATCATAAAGTTCAGCATATTTACCTCCTCTTTTCATTAGTTCATCATGACTTCCTTGTTCTACTATTCTTCCATGGTCAATAACTACAATTCGATCAACATGACGTACAGTCCATAAGCGATGAGCAATAATTATTGAAGTACGACCTTGCATGGTTTTTTCCATTGCTTCTTGTATTTTAGTTTCAGTAAAGGGATCAATAGAAGCAGTTGCCTCATCTAATATCAAAATGGATGGATTTTGTAATATAACACGAGCAAAGACGACAAGTTGTCTTTGACCCATTGAGAGGAATACTCCTCTTTCTCCAACATTAGTTTGAAGACCATCAGGTAGTTTTTTTACCCAGTCTGCACCTCCAGTTCTTTCCAACGCAACAGTCACGTCATCACAACTAACATCACTACAACCATAATTGATATTATTTTCGACGGTGTCTGTCCATAAAAAAGGAGTCTGTGGAATTAGTCCAATTTGCTCCCGATATTTTTTTAATTCATAATTTCGGATACTTACTCCGTCAACTATGATATCTCCCCCTTGGAATTCGTAAAAACGAGCTATTAATTTCGCAATACTTGATTTTCCTGCCCCTGTATGACCTACTAGCGCAATTGATTCCCCAGGTCGTATCTTAAGTGAAAAATTGTCAAAAACTTTTTTATCCTCATCATATTGAAATACTAAATTTTTAAACTCAATCTCTCCCCGCAATTTTGATGGATCTATATTATTAGTCTGAACAACCATGGGTGGATTATCTATTATTGCAAAAATTCTCTCTGAAGCAGATAAACCAGATTGAAATTGGGGCCAAAATGAGGCCGTAGTGAGTAAGGGGAAAAAAAGAAGTGATAAGCTTTGGAAGAAAAAATTGAATTCCCCAACATTAAACACACCTAAAATTAGAAAATTACCTCCATAATATACTAAAACTGATAAAACGATCCCCTGGACAATCGATAACGTGGGGAAAATAGCGTTTAAAGCAAGTGCTCTCTTTAAGTTCACCTTATATGATTGATTGTTAACCATATCAAACTGATTATATAATTTAGATTCTTGTCTAAAAGTTTTGGCGATTTGTATTCCCGAAAAGCTTTCTTTAACATATGCGTTTACAGAAGCTAAAGCACGTTGTCCCAAAAGTGTCATTCTCCTTGCAAATTTTCTATAAGATAAAGCAATAGTGAAAAAAATTGGGATCATTATTAATATTGCTAAAGTTAACATATTATTTATTAAAAACAACAATACAACTAAAATGATCATAACAATAAAATTTGAGGCCACTTCTATCGTTAAATCAACAGTTTGGGCAAAATCCCGGCTGTCAGTATTAATTCGGCTTACAATCTTCCCTACAGGATTTTTGTCGAAAAATGAGAGATCAAGATTTAAAACTGATTTAGTTGCATCACTTCTTAAATCTAATTCTACATTTCCTATTGCTTTAGCTGAATTTATATACCTAAAGTAATTAAACACATAGGCTAGAATGTTTAGAAAAAATATCAGTCCAATCAAAAGAATAAAGCTAAACATACTTGGATTAGTTGCGAGATTATTAATAGCGATATATGTGAACAATGGGACAAAAGAATTTGAAAGTGAAGAGAGAATAAGGAGGGAAATTACAAGAGTCATATATTTCTTGTAAGGCTTGAAATATTCAAAGATTCTTTTTAACAATGTTCTATCTTTAATTGTTCGATCATATTCTTCAGCTTCAAGTCCTACCCATGCCATTTTATACAACTCCTCTTATTAATTCTTTTTCATCAAGGTCAAACTTCTTAACAAATATTTTTCTATATTCTTCAGATATTTTAAGAAGTTCATTGTGATTACCTTTAGCTTCGATCTCGCCATCTTTTAAAACAATAATCAGATCTGCCCACCTAATTTGGCTCAATCTATGAGTAATTAAAAAAGTGGTTCTATTTCGTAAGATATTTTTAATCGCATATTGAATTTTATCTTCTGTGTTTGAATCTATAGCAGAAGTGGAGTCATCTAGTATGAGAACTTTGGGATCAGCCAGAAATGCTCGAGCAATTGCTATTCTTTGTCTTTCACCTCCACTTAATAAAACACCTCTTTCTCCAATTTTAGATTCGTAACCTTTTGATAATTTGTTTATGAAATCATGGGCTTGAGCTTGTTTTGCTGCTTCAATTACTTTTTCTTTTGAGCTTAATCGTCCAAAAGTAATATTTTCAAAAATGGAAAAAGAAAATAAAAATACATCTTGTTCAATATAGGATATCTGAGCTCTAAGTGACTTCAATGCATAATCCTTGATATCTTGGTGATCAATGAGTATCTTTCCCTTAGATACATCATATAATCTTGAAATTAACTTGGTTAATGTAGTTTTACCTGAGCCTGTTGTTCCTACAATAGCCACAGTTTGACCCGGTTTAACCTCAAATGTAAGATCTTTTAAAACTAAATTTGAAGTTCCAGGATAACTGAAAGAGACATTTTCGAATTTGATATTACCTTCTATCTCTCGTTGGATTCCATTAGGATTCTCATCAATTTCTGTCACTTCATTCATTAGCTCAAGCAATCTTTCAGCGCTGCTACCTGCTAGTTTTACATATGCAAAGACAAAAATTGAGATAAAAGTTGAGAAGAATAATAAATCCAATAGCCCAAGATAAGAAACAATTTGTCCAATATTCATAAAGCCTAAATTAAATAATATAAGAGAATGGCCTAAACCTAAGCTTATAGCTAAACTTAGGAATAAAATGGGCATATATTTAGCTTGAATTTTTCCTTGGGCTAAATAGGCATCTCTATAATTTTTTGCGTATTCTAAATATTTATTAAGTTCGAATTTTTCTTGGGTTGAGGCCTTCACCACTTCAATGCCAGAAAGAGCCTCATTCAATCTAGCATTGATCATGCCAAAATTAAACCTCAAATCTCCAGTTACAGGAGATAGTTTGTTAGTGTAATTTTTTAGTGAGATAAGAAACAGAACAATAAAAATTAATGGTTCAAAAATTAATTGGACAGGATAAAATAACAAAATGAAAATAACTGGTATTATAAGTGATGTGAAGCTCTCGAAAATGAGAGATACAGCAGGACTTATGAGAAAATTTAACATTCTTACATCATCAGTTGCTCTTGCCATTAGATCTCCAATTTGTTGTTTATCATGAAAAGATTGGCTTTTACCTAATAAAATTCCATAAAATTCTTTCCTTGTATTACGTTCAAGCCGTTGTGCTAACACTTCTCTTAAACCATAATTTACAAGTCTTAAGATGGGAGTCATTAAACCAAGGATTAAAATCGTTATTGAATAAAAGAAAAGGCTGTTAATATCTGCCTTTAAAAATTCCTGAATAGCAAATCCAATAAAAACAGAAATACTTGAAGCTAAAATTGAAGCAAGAACGGTGGTAAAAAAAACGACTAAAATAAATATCTTATTAGTTTTGTGAAAAATATGAGAAAGAATCCAGTACCGAACTCCTTTTTTCCGAGCTTTTTCAAACCAGTCTTTACCTGGAGAGAATTCTACAAGAGAATTTGATGGTTTAAATTCTTTACGTGTTGACAATTGTAAAACCTTGGCTATTTGAGTATTAATGAAATTCATTTATATTTTTCATATTCTAATACGAAAAAAAAATGATAGTTAATAGACTTTATAACTTTAGATTATAAATTACGGGCAACTGAAATTTAAAGATAATTCGAAGGCCTCGTTCTTCTAATTATAGTATGTTTTTCAGTTTCTCAATCCAGAAATTTGCTTTTAACATTAAAATTGGTTAATTTAAGATATGGTTATTTTAGAAAAATGAAAATAATGGTGTATCTATTTAAAGTAGAATTTACTCATATATCCTAGGACTTTCATATAATAGAAATGAATTACGATGGGTATGGAACAGACACAGAAAAAAGAGAAACAAAAACCTCAGTTACAAGTAGCATTAGATTTAGAGACCTTGGATGAGGCATTGGCGATATCAAGGGAAGTAGCTCCTTTTGTAGACATTTTGGAAGCCGGAACACCGTTAATAAAATCCGAAGGTGTACGAGCTATTCAAGC
>JBHLOJ010000128.1:0-8415 GCA_048940605.1 Promethearchaeota archaeon | reverse complement strand
CAAACCAATTTTGAAAAAATAGGAGATTTAAATAAATTTCATTAAATGGTTTTTAGTTTTGGAAGAAAATAATAGGTATTCTTTTCTTGGATCTTTAAATCTTTTAATAGCTACATCTAAATATTCTTTACTCGAATCAATCCCTATAAATTTTCGATGTAAAATACTGCAAACTATTCCTGTTGTACCCGATCCTACAAATGGATCCAATACCCAATCACCTTCATTTGAAGAGGATGAAATTATTCTATTTAATAATTCTAATGGTTTTTGAGTTGGATGTTTACCAAATTCTTTCTCTTCCTTAGAAATTAGTGGAATTGACCAAACACTCCTCATTTGTTTATCCCTATTTTTTAATTTATCTTTAGGATTATTCCAGAATTTCATTTCCTCATAATTAAAGGTATGTTGAGAGTTTCTTGACTTTCGAGCCCATAAAACAATTTCATGGCTATGAGTGAAATATTTACATGACAAATTAGGTGGAGCATTAGGTTTGAACATTACAATATCATTAATTATATCATAATCATTTTTTTCTAATAGATAGCCTACTTTATATATATTATGCAGAGTACCCGAAACCCAGATACTCCCATTTTCTTTTAACACTCTTCTACATGCTTTTATCCATGAATCCATGAACTCAACATCCTGCTTGAATCCTTTGGATCTATCCCACCCCCCTTTATTTACAGATACCATCTTGCCTGATTTACACGTAATACCATCATTTGAAAGAAAGTAAGGTGGATCGACATAGATTAAATTATATTTATTACTTTCGAAATGATTTAATAATTCAATAGCGTCTCCCTGATATAAAATGAAATTTTTCTCCTCAAAATAAGGTGATATCATAATATAGTAAATTTTTCGTAGGATCTTGGTTTGTTTCAATCAATTTGATTAAGAAAATATAAGATCTTTTAATTATTAACTTTAAAGTTTTATATTAACAAACACTTAATATTCATGTAAAAACATCGTTAACTTATTCAAAGTGCAAAATAGATTTTAAGATGATAAATAAACAAAATTTTGAGGAATTATTTAATCAGCATCTTATTAAAGATATATCTGAAGAGCAAATTGATATTGTACTTTCAGGTCAATATGGTAAAGCACTTGAACTATTGAGAGATGCAGAAGCAACAGGTCTATTTCCTTCATTAGTAGGGCCCCCTGGAGTCGGAAAAACCATTTTATGTAGATATTTTGCAAGTTTAAGAGCAAAAGAAAACAAAAACAAAAGTTTTAATTGGCTAACTATGGATGAGAGTATTAAACCTTCACATTTCATTGGATCCTTTGATCCAGCAATCACATTAAAAAAGGGATTTGTCCTTGAAGCATTTAATCCCGGACCACTATTGAATGCGATGTTAGAAGGTGGGACATTCCTTGCAAATGAAATTAATCGTGCTACAGAATATTCTCAAAATACCCTATTAGAACCATTAGAAGAAGCCTCCATTGGAATCCCCCATTTAGGTAGGATAAAAGCCGATAAAGATTTCTTTTTTATATGTGCAATGAATCCTGAAGAATTATCAGGCACACACCGCTTATCTGAAGCATTAAAAGATAGAATAAAAGTTTGGATCAAATTAACTTATCCCGATAAATCAACAGAATTAGATATTATAAGAATTAATTTACCTGAACAATTTATTGTAGAAGAATCAGAATTAGAATTAATTTATTCTGTTATTAAAGAAACTAGACAGAACAAGGTCGATATAGAAATTCCAGCTTCAATAAGAGCGGGAATTGCAATGGCTAAATTATTAGGCAGAAGAAGACAAATTGAAAAAGAAAAAAAGATAAAAGAAAAGGAATCGATATATGTGTACTTACCTGAGATTGCTAGAAATGTTTTATTAGGAAGTATCAAACCTAAGCCTGGTGTAAAAGTTGAAAATGTAATTGAAAATATTATTCACAAAACTCTAGGAGGCTAATTTTTTGGGGATTTTTCCTGAGAATCCATGTGAATTTGCAGTTGAGTTTATTAGGAGGATGAGGAATCATCCAGATATCGTTCAAATTCCATCTTCAAGACAAGTTTTATCAATTCCTAAATTAATAGTTTCTAGATATTACCGTAAGGGTTCTGTAACCCCAAATGATTTTATTGAAATTAGTGCTGTTACCTCATTCCCAGATAATCAAAATTTAGCAAAAGAAATTGCTTTTGAGGTTTTATTTCCAAATTACAAAAAAAATCTAATGGAATCATTCTTTAAAGAAAATTCAGCGACTGAAATTAAAGATTTAAATATAGATAATGAAATAAAATCAGAATTGGATCGATTACAAGATTTAATTGATGAAATTGAAACATCAAGATTTATAGATACTAATATGATCGAGGAAATGGAACAGTTTATGGAAGAACTGAACGGAAGGAGAAATGAAAATTTAATCGAAGCAGCACTGAATTTTTTTAATGATGATTCTGAATTATATAAAGAAGAAATAAATTCTTTTGAAAAATTACTTGAGGAAGCGCAAAAAAAATTAATTCAAAAAATAAATTCTCTTGATCCTGAAGATTTAAAAGCTGGGAATTCCTTGGGTTTAAATGATTTAATTCAAGAAAGTTCAAAGCGATCTTGGGAAAAATTAACGAGTCAGGCGCTTGCTAATAAAGATATTTCTAAAGATTTAGAAGAGTTAATTAAACGTGAAAGATTGGAAGAATTAATTCAAACAATCAATTATCTTGATAAAACAAATGCGATTTCTAAAGAATCTTTACAACAACTCAAAAATAATCTACAAAATCAAATTCATAATCTAGATCAATTGTTTAACGCCGCTAAAACATTAGGAGAAGCTCCAAACTTTAATTTAGATGATGTATTAAATAACTCGCTACAGAGCTCTTCATTTGATCATAATTTTAACTTGGCGAACTCACTAGATCAATATTATGGTACTAATCTTAGAAGTTCATTGCTTGACAAATATAATCGACAAAAAAATGAATTCAAAATGAATCTATCACTTGAATCTTTAACTAAAAGTGCATTTGCAAATAAATCTTGGAATTCTTTATTCAATCAAACGCTTCAAAATGCAATTAAAGAGGCTATGCACCAAAATAAGAAATTCGAAGCCTTTAAATCCCTTTCACATCAACTTCAACAACTCGCAAATAGTTGCCAAAATTTGCATTGTAGTCAAAAAATGGCACAAAATCTTCCAGATCTAACAAAATTGACTTTAGAATCAAGTGAGGCTCCTCATCAATTAAAAAACGTTACTGAATTTTTAAGAAAGATAGGATTAAATCCAAGAGCAGAAGATATAGAGAACATTGGTAAGAAACTCAACATGGCTGAAGAAGATATTTATGAATTAATTGAACCGAATTATCAACTATTAAAAAAATTAGTAGACAAGAAAACTGCAGATTTTCAACGATTGAGTAATTTAATGAATCAGATCAAAGATCAATTAAATCCTGAGAGGTTTAGGGATTTAATTGCAAGTGCCTTAGCTTCTAATAATAGAGAAGCTTTAGGTGCTTTAGGTAATTTTAATTTAAGTGATGCTCTAAAAGAAGCTCAACAAATTGGTGGGAAAGAAGCACAGGATAAAATGATATCTTGCCTTTCAGCGGGGGGTGGTGAAAATTTACTTAAACAATGGTTTATGCATAGAGCGAATTTACCTGAAAATGCAAAACAAAAAGTCAAAGAATTAGCAAAGAAGGTTTTAATTGAATTAGGAATCTTTTATTCCAGAGCTCGTCTGGGTAGCTCCACAACAGGACCTATACCAATAAATATTGTGAGACCATTTTCAATTGGAGACGATTTCGAAAACATAGACCTTGAAGAAACAATTTATAATATACTTGATAAGGGGAAAAAATTAGACCATATCGAATATGATGATTTCTTCGTCTTTGAAACTGCTAAAGGTCTTAGAACCGCATGTTTTGAACTCGATATCTCAGGTAGTATGACAGGAGAAAAACTCGCTTATATGGCTATTTGTGTGACTATGCTATGCTATGGATTACGCAAAGATGAATTAGGAATTACCTTCTTTGAATCAAATACACATGTATTAAAAGAACTTAATCAAAAAATCGATTTAGAAAAGTTAGCTGATGAGCTTCTCTCTGTGTCTGCTCGAGGAGGAACAAAAATTCAGAGTGCTCTTGAGTGGGCGAATAAGCAATTTAAAGATCATTCTTATTCCCGTGAAAAATTAAATGTCCTATTCACTGATGCTGAAATTTTTGATCTTCAAGATGCATTGCAAGAATTTAGAATAATGAGATCTTTAGGAGTAGATTTCATTTTAGTTTGTCCCGAAACCTCTTACAACTTAAAAGAAGCAAACAAAATGGTAAAGGTTGTAGGAGGGCAATTATTGACTATAAAAGATTGGAATGAATTTCCCAAATTAATCTCTGAAATAATTAAGTCTAGATTTTAAAATAAAAATGACAATAAAATCAAC
This sequence comes from Promethearchaeota archaeon, assembly GCA_048940605.1. GTDB lineage: Archaea > Asgardarchaeota > Lokiarchaeia > Sigyniarchaeales > SOKP01 > Loki-b32. The sequence goes on along the minus strand of JBHLOJ010000128.1, from coordinate 3,930 downwards.
TTCCGCTTTAATAATTGATAAATTCGGCTTAGATCTTTATCAAAAGACTCTTAAATTTCCTAGAAACAAAATAAATATTTTTTATTTACAAGATGACCCATTAAAAATTAGAAGTATCATCTTGGATAATGAGCGAGAGTATCATCTTGTAATTAATGAGAAAAAAAATGAAATTTTTCATGATTGCCCTTTATTCTTAATTCATTCCGAGAGAGATAAAAAGATCTGTGTGCACTTTCTTAAATTGCTATCAATCATCAAAAGCCAACATTCTGAAAGAATTTTAAAGAATATCGATAAATATAATCTTATATCTGATGACTTCGGTTCTAAAAAAAAAGGTGAAAATTACCAATTATTGGCTAATAATTGTATCGAAAGTAATAATTGTGTTGAAGCCTTAAACTATTTGAAAAAAGCAATTATTGGTCAGTATGAGAGTGAACCTACTGTTGAAGAATTCTTAACGATTGCTATAGATAATAATTTATTTATAGAATTTTTTGAGTTCATAAAGGATGGATATGAAAATAAGTTAGAATATCTTTCTAATTTTGATGAACACATTAAAATAGGATTTAAAAAATTATTAAATGTAATTCATAAATACTCTTTCTTCAACCTACTTAGAATAATTGAGTCAATAGACGCTGTGTTAAATTATAAAGATAATTCATTGATTGTCCCCTTTTATAACAAATTGAAGAAATTAATAAATAGTTCAAACTTTAATGAAAATTACTTCTCGATTTATCTGATTAAAAAAAATTTTAAGGATTTAGTTAAGCAAAATCCAGATTTTAAGGAAATATTTACTCAAAACCAACTAAATTCATTAAAAAGTAAGTCATTAGAATATTTCTTGTCTGAAATTGATAGTTTTTGTTTAATTGATAAATTAAAACTCTTAAAAAAGCAATATAGGGTTTTAGAAATTCCTAAAGAAGAATTTCATGGTGAATATAAGAAATATAAGTTAGAAATTAAAAATCTAGAGAAAAAATTATATTTGAAGAAATTTGCCTTTCTAAAATTATTAATGGAAAAACACAAAATAAAGAGGACAAATGGAGAGTTTAGAAAAAAAAGAAATGCATATATTGTAAACCATCATGAAGATAATTTACAAAATCCTGTTTATAGTTATATAATATCTCGTATTGGATTCTTTGGATTAAATGAACAAACAATTAAATCTTCAGAAATAGGAATTAATTACTTCATTATGAAGGAACTTTTTTCAGATAATTTAAGTACATTTCAGGATGTAAATTATTATAAAACACAATTCTGGGGAGAAATAGACAATTCAATTAACTCAATTGATGGGTTCTCTTTATTAAGTAAAAATATTGAATATAGTTATGAAGATGAACAGAAATATTCTGAAAATGTTATTATTATTGAATGGGATTTAGCTAGTAAACCAATTCAAGGGAGTATTGTCAATGCTTATGGTTCTCAAATAATTATCCCTGATCAAAATAATCCATTATTTCATGATTTAAAACCCTTTGATCTGTGTTATTGTAAAAAAACTCCAGTTAAAATCGAAAGTAATATAATTAAAAACGTTAATGTTATTACTAAATGTTCTTTCAAGGATGCAATTAAAAGCGTTTCTAAAGGTATGGAGTTTATAGAAGGTTATTACCCTTTATCTCTTCTAAGAGCAGTATTGAATAAAGAAATAAATCCATTTCAAGCTTATGAAATAATTAAAAATAATCCAAATAAAACCTTTATTCCTAACTATATTAATTTTGTTCAAGAATTTAGAATATTTCTATTCGATTTTATTTCTAGGGAAAAAGAATATGTTTTTGAAGAAATTAAATCAGATTTTGAGGGTAAGTATGATCAAATCTTAACCTTGCTACATCTAACCAATGAATTAAGTGGATTAACCTTGCCTTATTTAGATATCCTTAAAGTTATAATTTCCTCAGATATTAATTTAAATGAATTTAGATCAAAATTCTTAAGTAGAATCCATGCATATATAAAGGAAGTTTTAGATAAACGAGATCTCGGAAAAACTGATATTTTTGATCTAAAAAAGTTAAAAAATACTCAATTTTTTAAATATGCTGATAGAATTTTAAAGATTAGGAAAGAAGAATTTGAATCCGCAGAAGTAGCTAGATATAAAGAGGGTGAAAGAACACATTATGACATCTCAGCCATTAAAAATACTTATTATGGTCAAAAATTCTTGGAGATTCTTCATTTTGAAGGTTTATTATCTCTTAAACCAGATAAATTTAAAAAATTTCATGATTTCGCTTTGAAATTAGATTTAAATTTAATGATTGTTGATTGAATTTTTAAAGCATAGTTCTAGGCGTTAAATTTTAACTTTCCATAATTAGCATCATATCCAGGTATAAACCAAAAATCTCCCGTTCGAATTTTATTTATTGCACTTATTAAATCTTCAGATAATCCTTCAAAATTGCTCTTTCCTTCCCAAATATTATATTCACTTCCATTGTTAGAGATAAGCCTATTATACACAGATAAATTCTTTTTATCATATTCAGTTCCTCCTAAAACAACAGAAATTAAAGAAAGAAGCGGTACAATATATTGAAAATTAATTTCTTTAGGACTTTTTTGATCACCTAGTTTGAGTACTCGAGATAAAACTCCTTTAGTTAATTTCTTATTACAATGGGGACAATTAACTAAATTAAGCTTGGGGCTGCAAAAGTAATCTAAATTGTTTTCATGGCGTTCTTTTCTATGTCCATCATAATAATATTTTCCTGCGGAAGGTTTAAATTCGTATGTCTTAATAATTCTCTTTTTCCTAATTGATTCAATAATATTTCGATAATCCAATTTGTTAAAATAGTATAAACTTGATTCGCGTCCTAATCTATGGAACCACGTAGAATGGCAATCTGAATTAGATATGATAGTAAACCTATTCAATTCCGAAATACACCTTACCATGAAAGGATCAGCACTTAATCCTGTTTCTACAGCGTGAATTAAACTAAAACCTCCACCTAAAGCCTCATTCATATTTTTAAAAAGTGATTTTTCCCCATATATACCAAAAAAAGGAGTAAAGATGTGAGCGGGAATTATTTCAATTCCAAAATCAATTGTCTTTAAGCCATAGATGAGATATTCTGCAGAATTATATATTTTTGGTCTACCTTCCTCCATTAAATTACTAAATTTAGAAAGAAATTCAGCAGATTCCTCCACTTTCTCAAAATTTGGAAAGAGGATAAGGAAATGGATTTTTTTCAAATGGGAGTTATATTTCCAAATTAATTCGACTTCTGTCTGTAATATAAAGTATACATTGGGATGTTTTGGTAAATAATAAACACCATCAGAATATTCAATTAAACTGTTTTTCAAGTTATATAACCAAAAAGGGTGTAAACAATCTCCCGTCCCTATTATATCTAATCCTTTTTTTTCAGAATTTAAAGCTATTTTAAAAATATTAATATTTTTACTAGCTCCTCTAGAATATTTACTATGAATATGTAGATCACATATTTTTTGCATTACCTATCAATCAATTTTGTAAAAAATTGTAATAGAGTTGCGTAAAATATATTTAAAATCCACTATTATAATTAGAAATAAAGAGATAAGAGGGTTCAACTTTCCATTTTATTTCTATTTAAATCTTACTAAAGAATTTATGCATTTATTGTTTTTTTAGATGATTAATTTTTTATTTTCCATAAATTTTATTTTTAATAGAGTTTGAAACTTTAATTGAGAAATAGGTAATAAAATTATCTAATTATGAAAAATAATAATTTCCAACATCCTTCTAAGGATATAGTAGAAAGTAAGGGCACTATTCTAAGGGGAAAAACCATCTGTATGTGTTTAACTGGATCTGTTGCTGTCATAACCTCTCCAATAGTAGCAAGAGAACTTATGCGGTTAGGTGCT
>JBHLOJ010000127.1:0-8466 GCA_048940605.1 Promethearchaeota archaeon | reverse complement strand
AAAAATCGATTTTGTATATTATTAATTTTATTTAAATTAAAATTAAAAGCATGTATTTCATTATTCTTCCTAAAAGATAATTTTTAAATTGGATAATCATGCCAAGAGATAGGAATATGAGACCTGATCCTAACGTAAATCCGTATAAAGTTAAGGATTCAGTACCCAGCCCTAAAAGGATGTTTATTGACTTTAATACTCAAAGGGTGTGTCCTGCCTGTGGAAAAGCTATAAAGATTTCCCATAATTTTTGTAAATACTGCGGCGTTGATCTAAGTGCGATTGAACCTATTGGGAATTCTGATGAAATCTCAAAACAATTGGCAATAACAGCGGTTACAGATCCTGATCCAGAAGTTAGAAAAGAAGCGGTAGATACTTTAGGAGATTTTGGGGAAACTAAAGTATTGGGAGTTCTTACGTTTGTGTTATTAAATGATCCTAATGCTGCAGTGAGAAAAGAAGCAGCAGATGAACTTGGAGATTTGCACCATCCATATAGTTTAGACGCATTGGCAATGGCACTTAAAGATGAAAGCGCACTAGTCAGAAAGGAAGCAATAGAAGGGCTAAAAAAGATCAAAAAGAAAACCAAACCAAAGAAGATGGATGAGGGAAAACCTGAAAGTAGAGAAGATGAGGAAGATAAACAAAAATCAGAAGAAAGCACAGAAGAAAGTAATATTGACTCCTTTTAAGAAAATTTCCTTTTTCTTTATATTTTAATCATCCTTACTTGGAATTTTAGGTAATTGTCTTCGATTGTTAAGTTTATTTCCACTAGTTTTTTCTAAAATTTCTATTATTTCAGCCTTTCTTGCAGTAGCAGGTAAAGTTATTTTGTTTTCTTCAGCATAGGCTTTAAGATCTTTCACAGTCATAGTATTGAAATCCACCTTTTTTGGAACGCTAGGTTTTGCAGATGATTTACTCATTGAAGTCGGTTTTTCGGGCATTGGCGTCAAAGAAGATGATGATGTTGTGGTTTTTGCAGTTATACTTTTTTTTGGCTTTCCATTTGGTTCACCTTCTTTTTCTAATATTTCGACAGCTTCAACAATACCTTTTGTTTCATTGAAATAAACCCTTATGATATGATTATCTAGTTCAATCATATCTTTTGGAACTTTTTTAACAGGTTCCCACTCAGTTTCTTCAACTTCATCTCCGAAGACTTTGGCTGTTTTTGAAACTGCGGCTAATAGGGTATGACCCAAAATTAGATTTAATCTTTTATGTCCATTATAAATCTCTGTTTTTAGAATTTTATCTTTGATCTTTTCCTGTTCTTCTTTCGAAAGACCACCTGGTGTTTTAGCCATAGGTTCCGTTGGATATTGAGTACGGAGTCTTGCTTTAGGAAGATTGGTAGATTTAGGGGTACTGGATGGAATGGAAGATGTAACTACATTGTTGGTAGTGTCTTTTAGAGCAGGAGAGAAGTATTCTTCTTCATTTGTTTCAGCCGTCATCGGAATAACATCTTTAATGATCGCTTCGTTCATTTTTTCCCTATCAATATTTCGGACATATCGCATATCAGCCAATCGTTCAGTTACTTCCATGGATTCTAATTTAAATGCATTTAAAAATTCAGTAGGTTCATCACCAGCATCAACAGAAACGATTTTACAACGATGAAATCTCGCATCGTTTCTTAAATTTTCTTGGAGTTCTTGAGCCACTCTAGAACTTATAAATCTTTTACGAACCGGGGATTTTGGCCCTTTCCAAATGAAAATTCTTCTCAAATCTTCACGTACTATTACAAGTACTTGTTCAGGATGTAGGTTGGATTGAAGTTCTTCTTCTGCTATACTTAATCTATTATATTCTCCTGAATCATCCAGTTCATAAACCATAAAAGTTTCATATTCTGTCATTTTACTAAAATGTGGATATCATTTGATATTATTTATAAGGTTAATTAGTATATGAAAATTTTTGTAATTTCATTTGAAATTTCTTTTCAAATTAGATAATTTAAAGAAAATATAAATTACGTTTATAAAAATTTAGCGAAAAAACAAAATTAGTTCTAAATGTTTAAAAAAAAGAGGTATGTAATTAGAAGTCATGAAGAACGTTATCAATAGAAAGAACAAATCCTAATAAGATCCTCCTATCTGTTTCATTATCGAGTATCCTTAATGCATATGTATCCTTAAAATCCAATAATCCTCCAAGAAAAACATCTCTCCACTTGTCTGCTTTTTCAATTTCTGCGATTAATTTTCCTGACATGTCAGTAACCTTATAAGACCAGCCCATAAATTTGCCTTGAGCTTCGAAGAACCTCCGACCATTAATGTCTTCCAAGAAAAATTTTGGACGGAATACAGAAGTTATTTTCTTTTTAATTCTTGCGATCATATTTCCATATGGATCTTTTAAATCCTGTGCACCTCGAGCCGATACAATTTTTGAGTGAATAGTAGCCGCTATAGTACCATCCACCTCAAGCAATTCAACTCTGCGTCTTATGCTTAAGATAACTCTTTTCATCTTTCCTATTACTTGATTTTTTTCATCTAAGATATCACCACTCCCCCAATCCCAATATTTTTAAAGAATTCTAACTACTTGTTAGGATTTTTCCTTAAGGATGTAGTAGTTGCGGTTAATATCAAATAATCCGCCTGAGCGATCATATGGTTCAAATCCTAATGTTGTTATAGAACTACTTGTCGAAGGTATAGAAGTAACTTCCATTTGTCCCTGAGGAGAAGATATTGCTGAACCACATTTCTCACAGTAGTTCTGATGCTCCGGATCTTTTATTTCAGCCCCACAATCTTTACAAAATGGTATCTTTCTCACCTTTTTTATTTTTTAAAATTCTACGATAAAAATAGTGACTAGTTTTAATAAAGTTTAGTGAAAGAAAAATATGCAGTTAATCTTATCAAAATATTTTAATTGAATAAGGTTTATTAAATATTAATATTAAACAAATAGGAAAAGAGAATGTCAAGTATTAAGATTCCACAGCTGTTAAAACTAAAAGATTATATAACTCTTATGGGAACTACTCTTGGAATAATAGCGTTAATCTGTGCATCTATTGGTACCCGAGCCATGCTTTCACTAGGATTTTTTTTAATTTCTATCTCAACTGGTACAGATATGATTGATGGTTATATTGCCCGTAAGACACACACTATGAACGAAATGGGAAAGGAATTAGATTCATTAAGTGATTCATTAACATTCGGGATAGCCCCCGCTGTATTAACTTACCAGAGTTTTAAAACAGAGAGTCTATTTGACATAATTCTTATAATTGGAGCAATTTGTTTTGCGATTGGGGCAATACTTAGATTAGCGCGATTTAATATATCTGAAGTTCCTGGTTACACTGGAGTACCTACTCCTATTAGTGCTTTATTACTCACTGTATATTTCTATGCAAATTATTTTTATGCTTTTGGTAAGGGGGGGATTGAATATCCTTTTCTGGAATTTGCTTCATATTTAATCCCTTTTATTATGATTATAATTGCATGGTTTAATATCACTGTATACATTAATTTCGGTGAAAAAGATAAGACTATTTATATAATTTTTCTTATTATAGCGCCTTTATGCCCAATTTTTGGAATTATAGGAATTTTAAATCCAAACTTCTTAATTTCAATGATTGTAGCAGTTTTCTTCTTAAGTTCCTTTATATTTGCTTTGACTTTTATCGTGAGAGGATTCTTCTTATATTTGTTGAAAAAAAAATAGAACATCACAAAAATAAAAAGGTAAAGACGATTATCAGTTGAAGGGATTTTTTAAACTAATTTCTCCTTCCAACTTTCTATATTTGCGATTATTTGTTTTATATCAAGTTCATTTAAAAATACATCACTATATCTATATTGATTTATTAAGCTTCTTAATTGATGTAATGTAACAGAAAATCCCCTTTTTTCAAGTACAAGATCAGCAATTCTTTGCAGTTCCCCGCTAAATTCTTCTCCTTTCATATTATATAATTTTTGAATCAGATTATTAAATGCATTATTAATAATTAGACCAGCCTCATCTCCTTTCTTTTGGGTAGCTGTTGATACAAATTTTATTTTTTCCTGCAACTTTTGTTTTATTTCATCAACTTCTTCTTGATATTTAGGTGCTTCAGAGGGTATATTTTGAGGGGCAATTTCTTTTATAGTTTTTTGACCTCTTTTTTCCTGAGCTCTACCTATTTTTTGCTCTGTCTCCATGGTTCGAAATTTAGGAGTTGTAATTGGTTTAACTTTCTTATATAGATCTGCTCTTACTTTTGAATCAGATTTAGCTTTACTTGTTGGTGCTTGAGCTTTTTGGGACGCATAAAATGAATCTGAATAAGCATTTTCCCATGAATTTTGTACTATTGGACTTAACAATTCGATTAATGGTTTGAAGTTACTCCCTATTCCAATAAAATCATGTAATGTGTCTTTTGCTCCTTGTAAAATAACACCAATAGTGATTTGAGAATCATCGCCTTTCAACGCAATTAGATTCTCGTTTTCAAGAGTTTTATATATTATATTCGAAATAGACGTGAAATTTTTAACACTACTATTTGTATGTGGTTCTGATGATGCGATTTTTATTTTAAGACTTTTTGGAATTTTTGCAAACTGTTCAATCGCCAAATGATTTTCGAGTTGTGGAACAATAATAGTTAAATCCTCTTTAGTTGTTGTAATAAATTTTTGTATCTCTTCATTAACTTTTGTAAGACTATTAACAGACCAGGTATTTTCTATTAGCAATTTGTCAGAAGATCTCATCTCTTGGAAATAATCTTTCATTAATTTTTCTAAAGGTCTATTCAACCCCGAAACTTCATTTATAGAATTTTGAATAACACTAATTAAATTCTCATTTAACTTATTTTCAAAATTATTCAATTCTGTAGAAAGTGATTTTTTATTTTCTTTAATCATTTCGTAGATTTTATTCATTTTAGTTTCAAAATTGTTTAACATGTTAAGCAATATTAATTTAAAATCGTTACGATATTGAAGTGTAGCATCAATCAACTGTTCTATTGGTTCAGCAGTTGTTTCAAATTTTTCTTCAATTAACTCATGCAATTCCATAGAAAATTCTTGTACCAATCTATCTAGTTTTACTTTAAATGTTTGCTCTATAATTTCTATAATTTCTTCCCTGTGTTTCTTAACTTCTAATGCGTTGATTTCCTCAGTTATTTCTGTTTTTATCCCTGAAATTTTTTTCATTAAATTAGCAAAATTTGTTTGTGTTACTATTTTTATTTGTTGATCTAATTCAGAGATATCCTTGGTTAATTTTTTTAACTCTTCCATTCCTTTAACAATATCTTCAATTTCCTGTTTTTGTATGATAGTATCTTCTTCAATATCTTTTCTCGATTCTTGGAATGAATTAAGTATTGTATCTAATTGAATTGTATTATTTTGCTGAAAAGTCTGATTCACGGTTTTTACCAATAATTCTCGAATTGCTTCTTTTATTCCTTCTAAATTTGCATTGATATTTTCATAATAATTTATAATTGGAAGGATTGGTGGAATTGTTACATAATGTAATAATATTTCTTGTTTTTGGGGAATTAACTGAATTAATAATCCCCCATTTATTAACTGAGTCAAATTTTCTTCAAATTCGTCTTGAGTTAATTCTGGAGTTATTGAGTATAATTCATAATATGTAAGAGGAGATTTTCCTAACGATTCCAGATAAATCTTGACCGCATGATCAGAAAGCTGTAATTTTTTCAAAAAATTCTCCATCTAACTATCACCAACATTCTTCACATATATTATATTTTTCTTAATCTTTTCTAAAAAATTTTGAGGTTTTTATCTTTTCTAAAAAATTTTAAGGAGGTTTTAATATTATGATAAATAATAAAATCGCTGTTCTCTATTGATTTTTAATAATTAAATGTGAAAAAAGTGAAGGAAGATATATATTTTTACTTAGATTTAACAAAAGATCTACTTAAGAAAAAAGAAATTGTAAAAGTTATAAAATATATCATAGAGGAAAAGAATAAGATAAATATACAAAGCCACTATTCTCTGCTAATTTTCCAAGAAGAAGGGAATCCAATATTTATTAATGATAAAAAAGATGCTGGGATAATTACAAATTCTATTGAAGAAAATTGGGCAACTCGACCAAAAAAGCAGAGTTACTTTGAAAATGGTTTGTTCTATATTTTTTCCTATATAGCTGAAACAGTAAGAAAAAAATCTAAATTCAATAGAATAATAATAATTACAGATACTCCTTCTGATTTATCTGCGGATTACCAAGAAGCTTTGTTCAGTCTTGTTTCGAAAATAAAAAATTTTCCCACCTTTATAGATATTATTAGAATTTCTGCTACAGATAAACGATTCTTTAGCGATGACGTTAAATTGAATATGTTAGCAAGTGATACAAAAGGTTCAATACATTATATCCAAGAAAAAAAGGAACTTACAAGTACAATTAAGAAATTAGTAAAAACCAAACAATTTACGAGCACTTTTATCGATCAACCAGATCGCATCAGAATAAGCAAGGAAGATTATGCTTTTTATTACTATTTAGCTAAATCTTTAAAAAAACAAAAACCATCGATGGAAAAATTAATATGTCACCTTTGTAATGAGGAAGTCTGTCCCGTTTGTACTGATATATATGATATCCCATTACAATGTGAGGATTGTAACGCGAATTTTCATAATTGTTGTATTACGAATTACACGATAAACCATAACATCGGGATTCCTAATATTCTACGTTGTCCATCTTGTGATATGCTCCTTAAAATAGACGAGGATGAAATTATTGAGGTTTCTGGGGAGGTTGAGGTGGAAACAGTTAAGGAGTTCATGGAAAAAGAGGTATTAGATCAAATTTCTAAAAAGCTTCGTAAAGTGAAACCTCTACCAAAATCCACTATGGCCACTACACAAAGTAAAAGTGATAAATTGGATTCAATCCCTGGCACTAATGAAGTCTATACAGATACTGAAGAAGAGGTCATAAGAACTGTCCATATTGGAGGTTTTTTCGGAAAAGCATATACGGTGAAAAAAGTAGGGGATAAGATAGTATATGAAAAAGTATCAAAACAAGCAACTTTCAAACCTAATGACTCAATATCAGAGATAAAAGAAGCAAAACTAAAAGTAATAAGCCCTTCTACTACTGTGATATCCAACAGAACAAAAAAGCAACCCAATTTTATAATTTGTCAACAATGTGGAACACGAGTAAATCCAAACCAGGATAAAAAATGTCCTAATTGTGGTTTTAGGATAGTATAAGGTTTTAATAGTGAATTTGTCATCTTGCTACTGTTTAAAAAAAAACCATGTAAATCAGAATTATAATAAATAAAAATAAATACAACTTCTAATATTATTCTTTTATAATTTAAGGTTATTTTTCATAGATTCATATCACAATTAGGTACTAAGATGATAACTAGCTCAAATGCATTAAATTCAGAGGAATTCATTTTTTATATCGATATTGTCTCTGATTTTGTTAAGAAGAAATCTATAATGAAAGCAATTAATTCTTTCATGAAAGAAAAAGATAAATTTAATGCATTAAGTTCATATGGTATTGTAGTTTTTCAGAAAGATGATAATCCTATAAATGAATATGATATCAAAGATTCTGAAAGTGTGTTAAATATAATTGATGAGAGCTGGGAGACACGAGAAACAACCCAAAGTTATTTAGAGAATGGATTATATGAAATATTAGCATATATTTTCAGAAAAAGTAGGGAATCTAGGAAAAATTATCGTATCATTATTATATCAGATGCACCTAGTAAGTTATCTGAAGATTATTATAACGCTTTATACGATTTATTAATTAAAGCGAAGAAATTTTCAGCTTTTATTGACATAATTCGAGTTGGTAATAAAAAGTTTTATGAAGATGATGTAAAACTCAAGGTTATCTCCAGTGAAACTCATGGTGGTATGTTCTATTGCCAAGATGAAAAGCTTCTACAGAATATTTTGGGTTCTTTAGTTAAAAATAAAAAAGAATTTAATGTATTAAAAGCCGATGAGATAGAACATGTTTTAGCAGAAGACAAGGTATTTTATGAACGCTTAGCAGTTGATCTTATAAGTTTATCGCCTGAGGATGAGGAAATTTGTACGATCTGTGAACAAGAATTGTGCCCTATTTGTGAGGCTCATTCTGATGAGATACATAAGTGCTTTAACTGTAATACAAAGTTTCATAATTGCTGTGCTGCAAAATATTCTATTGCAAGAAATATTGGCTTTCAACACGTTTTTCGATGTCCCCAATGCGAAACATTGTTAAAATTAGATGAAGAATTTGTCACCATGGTTTATGAGGAAGACTTAGAGGAAGAATTTCCTGAGATTGAAACAGAAAGAGAGATTCAATCCATATCTGAAGAATTAGAATATAAGCAAGAACAATTTGAAGAAGAAGCTTATGTAGAGGAAG
>JBHLOJ010000013.1:23929-36936 GCA_048940605.1 Promethearchaeota archaeon | reverse complement strand
CTAAATAGTTCAATTTTTAATGATTTATCAGGGATGTTAGAATTTTTCAAGGTTGAGTGATTTTGAAAGAAGTAGAAAGAATTCATGCATTTGGACATGAGAATGTGGTATGCACACATAAATCTACAATAGAAATTACTAAACATAAAAGACTGACTAAAAAAGGGGATTGTATTATAGGCATAAACGCATCAAAAGCTTGTATTGATTTAACCTCAGAATTAAAGAACCATATAAAAAATGAAAAAAAGATTACTGTTATTTTAAAAGTAGGCAATAAACAAGATTACTTTTATGGATTCGGAAATAAAAAGTTACGATTATTAGATAAAAATGATATGGTTTTTCGTAAAAGCAATTTTATATGTGAGAGAACTGTTTTAATAAACTGCTCAAAATCATCAGTTGAATTGAATAGAGATTTAACTCGAACCTTAAAAAATCCTAAAGCAAAATTATTGATAAGTTTTGAAGTAAATGAATGACAAAGTTCTAAATAGTAAGGTCAAAATCACATTTATAAAGCTTAAAAAAAAAGATGCGCAATTTTTTATCCAACTTATAAAAGATCAATTCAGGTTTGACTCAGTCATTGACCAAAAATATAAAACAGAGCATAAAGAGAACGATATCCTATTCCCATTGGTAAAAAATAAAAAAATTGTTGATAAATTAGTTAGAATGATGGAAAATCTTATTCCCTTTGAAATAGTCTTTAAGAAAGGGATAAGTAATCCAAATTTCAAATATAGAACCCTAGAGGATGCTTTAAAAGGGAAAATACCACCTAATTTCTTAAATTTTATTCCAAGATCTTATGATATTATCGGAAATATTGCAACCCTTGAGTTTGAGAAACCAAATCGAATCGATAATAATAAATATGACGAAATTAAAAAACGAGTAGCGAACGCAGTGATTGATGTAAATAAAAATGTTTTATCTGTTTTTGAAAAACAAAGTGAAATTAAAGGCTCATATCGATTAAGAGATTTGACTTATTTAGCTGGGGAAAATAATACTGAAACTCTACATAAAGAAAATGGTTGCTTTTTCCACCTTGATGTTAAAACTACCTATTTTTCGCCAAGGTTGGTTTATGAAAGACGTAGAATTGCGAAAAATAGGATACAAGAAAACGAGGTGATTGTTGACATGTTTAGTGGAGTGGGAACTTTTTCTATACAAATAGCTAAATTGAATTCAGTAGAAATTCATGCATTTGATTTAAATCCTACTGCTTACAGCTTTCTCAAAGAAAATGTTGGTTTAAATAAACTTTTGGGAAAGATTTTTCCTTATAACATGAATATTAGAGATTTAGTTAATCCATCAAATCAGTTAGGAAAGAAACTAAATAATAAAATCGACCGAATAATAATGAATTTACCTAAAGATTCCATTAATTTTATTGATGTGGTCTGTTTCTTAATGAAAAAATCGGGAGGGATCCTACACTTTTACCAGTTTTCGGAAAAGCCAAATGCTATTAATAAATCGATAAGTATTTTAAAAAAGAAATTAAATGAATTCGATTGGAATATAGATAAACTACTTGAGTCCAAAATTGTAAAATCATACTCCCCTAAAGCACAATTAGTTGTAATTGATTTATTTATGAAATCTTTAGACTTTTAAAATGGAAATTTATTGTTTATCTTTTTTTATCAAATCTGGATAAATTGGTTCGAATTTCTCATTAAAGAGTTTATGGTTCATCCAAATCTTATCCTTATCATTCCATATAAGGTTTAATAAGGGATTATATTCTTGTAGGAAATCTAAATTCCCATACACTGATTTTAATAGTGTCTTCCCGTTAACTAAATCTGTTAAAATTATATAATGCTTAATCTCTAAATACTGAAATAGTAAATCAAACACATTGAAAAATTCATCTAGTTCACATTTCGGAAACCAAATTTCAATTAAAAATCCATTTTCAAAAACTTTTTCCTGCTGGAAGCCAAATATAAAAAATTCCCCCTCAATTTCATATATTCGACACACATTAAAAAAACTAAATATTTTTATTATGTTATCATTAAATTCGCGTTTTGTATCAGGCAAAATAATCGATATTTTATCTTGAAATTCTAAATTTTTTAATGAAATATAGGGGATAATCAATTTTTTTTTAAGCAGTTCGGTAATATTGTTGATTTTGGAATATTGCCTTGTACCTAAGACTAATTTAATATCGATAGAATCAATATTGTAAATTCGAATTAAATCTTCATATTCTTGTGTTCCCAGTCCATAAATGTCAGACTTGAATTTTTCATTTAGATCGAATTCTCTTATCTCTGAAATCTTTGGGTCATAATTGGGTTTGAATAAAATATCCTGCATGTAAGATTTAAATCTAATTGATGAATATTCCCAACCTTCTTTTCTTAAATTACGATTAAAGTGAAGAACGTCATGATATTTCTTTTTATAGAAAAGACAATACTCCGAAACATTTTTTTTTGACTTTACAAGCCAATTCAGATATGATTTATTAGGAGTTCTGAATGGAAAAATATACTCACTAAAAATTGCTTGATCAAGCTCAAAACACGCGGGATATTTTATTTTTTGGAATGAATTAATAAATAAAAGCCTGAAATCCATTCTGAAACTAGAAGAATTATAAAAGAATGGCCGTATGTATAAATTATATTGTGAAAAACCAAACCTCTGAAGGGTTGGAAGAAATTTGATAGAGTTTACATACTTCTCGAAGAATTTTTTCGATTTGATATTTAAATATTGTACTTGATCTACCAAATATCGCTTTAAATTAACATTAAAATCTGACAAATCCCCTAATTCTTTTAGCTCAAAATTTAAATCTTGATGAGAAATCCTTTTATTAACAGTTCTTACTAGGGAATCCATATTTTGGTTTCCTGACCAGAAGGATTCAAAATCATTATTATTTGGTGCATCTTCAACCCAATCCAACTTATCCCCTAAGATTTTCTGAGAGTATATTAGAAGCTGTTTAAAAAAATCCTCTGAGTAGAAAAATTGTCTATTCTCAAATTCATAAAAATCCCTTGGGTTATGTTTAGTAAGTCTTATCACGCCCCTCCAAAAATAGCGTTTAATTGAAACAATAGAACTTTCAAAATTGGTATATAATATTTCTAAAAATCGTTTTTTTTCCTTTATATTTAAAAAATAAGTAGATATATTAATGAATTCTTCTTTTGAATTAAGTTCCTTAATTTTGTAAATAAACATTCTTGGAAAATATCTTTTGAGTTTTCCAAGTATCATATAAACCTTGGTGGTTTCTTTAAGTATTAATTCGAGATAATATTTCGCAAATGTACTTGTGAAGATCGTATTTATTAACCAAGGTTTTAATACAGGGGATTCAAGAGTTAATAGCGTTTCTATAACAGAATAAATCCTCTCATTCGTAATTTTATATAAACTTACTGGTTTGAATACTGATTCATATCTTTTTTTTCTTTTTTGATATATTTTTTCAACTAATTGGGGATTTTTTACTATTTTTATGATTTTATTTATATCCAAAATTTTAAGATTATTACAAACAGTTAATAGATCAAAAAATATTTGAAATTTATCTATTTCTTCTCTAAATAGGTTTTTAGATTGAAAATATCTAGAAAAAAAATCTCGAAAACAAATTTTTTTTATTTTTTCATTTCCAATTATTATTTGTTCTTCGATATTTTGAGAGAGAGCTTCGTTATCTATGAACTTTTGGAGTTGATATGTGTTTGATATTTCAGGATGATCGGTTAAAATAATCTCAACTAAATCTATATATTTTAAAATCTCATTCAGTTGAGAATGTGTGTATAACAATCCTTTTCTCTTATTTTTTTCTAAAAATTTTAAAAATTGCGATTGGTATCTAATTATTTTATTTAAATTGTCTTTAAATCCTTTATTAAAATTTCTTTGCTTTCTTACTTCATTTTCGATATCTTCCTTTATTGCATTTAATGTTTCTATTCTTTTGTCAAAGGTTAGACCTACAACTGAAACATTTCTTACACGATCTAAAAGAAAAAAATCAAAAACTGACAAGGAAAAGGTAGAAGATGGAATAAGATATTTTATTTTGGTTTCAATTTCATATTTTCCCTCATACTTTATACTTTCAGGATCTATAATCCTTTTTGTATTAGAAAAATCTGTAAAATAGTTCAAATTTATTTGTGATGTTTTACTTGAAACAGAATAAAACTTTCTGTAAATGATGTATCCGGACTCTGCTAACTTGACGAAATAATTTATAAAATCCTTTAAATAGACGCTTGGAAAGATAAAAATTGCAGAGATATCTATTCCAAAACGATTTTCTGAGAATTTTGGGGAATGGTAAAAGGGCCATTGTTCGATTAAAGTTTTAATCTTATTTCTCTCTAGAAGTGGATTGAATTTTATGATCCCTATTATAGTATGAAGATCAATAGCATTATTGTAAATATCATAGGAAGGTGCGATGTAAGAACTTTTGTTAATCCATTTAAAGTTTTCGGAGAATTTCCTAAAACTTAAATTCGAATTTAATTGTTGATTTTCCTTAGTTATCTTAAATAAAGTCTGATAATCTGAAATGCTTAAATATGACTTTTTTCTATAAAAAAGTTGTATTATTAACCACAAGGTTTCTATAATATCTGAATTAAAGATAGATTTAGACGTCTTATACGTATATCTTTCAAAAATTATATCATAAAAATTATTATTATTATTATTTTGACTCAAAGAGATATTTTCTCTCATTTCCTTAAAAAAAAATTGTATGGAGTTTTCTACCGGGTCTCGTGCATCAATCTTAAAAAATTTTTGTAATTTTTCAAATTGCGGAAAAACTAAATCCCCATCTACTAAATTTTCTCGAATTAAATTTTTCCAATCTTTTAAAACTGATAATTTATTGAGATAATTTTCTACAATTTGGTTAATACATATCTTTACGAGTTTACTTACTTTTTGAGGAACAAAAGAATAAAATGCTTCTCTTAACAAAATAAAGGGAAAGAATTTTATGTCTTTATCAAATAATTTCATTATCAGTTTATTGCGTTGAATAATTTTTTCAACACCAAAATCAAGAACAGAAACATTTACCTCTTTTGTTGAATTAAATTCATGAATTAAAACTATTTTTATATCTTTATAAAGGGGTTGTAATTTAAGAAATTCTGTCATTTCAGAAATAAATGTATCGAAAATAAACTGTATTTGGCTTAAACCTATTCCTTTGGATAATTCCTCTAACTTTTCGAAATCAAAATGTACTGACATTTAAAAAAAAAATGTTTTTTCTACCTAATTATTAAATATTTTTCATTTTTTAAATTTCATAAATTAAATGTGATTTTTCTTTTTTTCAGATAGTGATCTACCATTAAAGATAATTTCCAAAGGAAAACATCAGCAACATCTCATTTGGCTAAAACCTTTTTTTGTGTACTTTATAAGTATAAATAAAGATATTTTATTATGCCAGCTGCAGGAGAAGGTGGCACTGCCCCTTTATAGATTTAGAATTTGTAGAAAATTCTACAATTTCTCTACTTTTTAATTTTACCTGAACTTTTTTTACTATTCCTGAATACTTTTATGATTAAATTATAATTTAATGCGAGATTTTCATAGAAAAAGGTGCTATTTATCGAATTTATTAGATATTCGAAATATATTCTTTTTTTATAAGGGAAAAAAATGCAATTCATCAATTTTTCCTTAAAACCTTTTTATGCGTACTTTAATAATTCTCTTTATATTGGACATATCTGTGTAATAATTAAGGTTTATGAATTCTGTTTTGTTTAAAATATGGTATAATTTCTTCTCAATACAATATCCGTAATTTTCTAATTTATTAATGTAACCTAAAAAATCTTTTAAATATGCTTTTGTAACATGAAATGTAACGAATATTTCTAATGCGAAACTATTTACTGATAATTTTAACAAATAGTAAAAAGGCCATCTTTCTATTATTTTTTTGATTTGTGCTTTTTCTAAAAGAGGATTGAATTTTAAAGTACCCATTATTAGATAAAGATCAATGCAACTATAGGTGTAATTATAGGAAGGTGCTATGGAAGAACATTTATTTATCCATTGTAAATTCTCAGTAAATTTCCTTAAACTCAAATTAGTATCAATACTTCCATTTTAAAATTAATCTATTATCAGATTTTTATAAATAGTAAAGGGATGATTGAGAAATTTAGTAAAATAGCCCCAACTATTATAAGAACCTCCGTGGCAATGAAGTTAGAGAGTAGTGTCCCTAATGGTACAAAAATGAAGATTGAGAGAGATCGGAACGATGTAATAACATGAAAGTGGACTGATTTCTTTTGTATTTCAAATTTCATAACATAAACTGATATATTAAGATTAGTAATCGTACCTAAAGACCAACCAACGAAGTACAATATTGTAAATAACGAAAAAGGAACAATAGTAAATAATATATATATAATTCCAATTAATGGCATTAATATGAATATAATTTTTTTGGACTCTTTTTTTTTTAGCAAAAAACTCCCGATTGAACTACTCATAATGCTTATTAAAAAGCAAAAAATAAGGAAAAAATTAAAAAGACTAAAGTTCTTTGGTCCAAATTTATGAAGTAAAAATGGGAAGAAAACATAAGAAAAAATGGAATCACTGAAAGCAAGAAATACAAAAAGACAAAGTAAAACAAAAACATTTTTAGAATATATATTAAAATTCATTTCATTAGAAATTTTAGGCTTTATATTAGTTTTTTTTATATTAAATTGATTATTTTCTTTTATGAATGGTAAAGTAAAGAATAAAGGCAATAAAAACAAATAACTATAAAGAATCAAAGTTTTCCAAGAATCAAATGAATATATATCATTAATTAGAAAAAAATAGAGAAAGAAAGGAAGAGATCTCCCTAATGCTTGGCCAACTAATATAAAGAAAAAATTATACTTTTGTTTTTTACCATTTGGTGAAATATCAATAATCAACGATTTTGTAGAAACATCCAACATCGTACTTGATAAATAAATAAAAATCAAGAAAATTCCAAAGATTAGGATATTGTTAAGTGTAAATCCCAAAAAAATATAGATAATAGATAAAGAATACCCTGAAAATATAATATAATATTTACGTTGATAACCTTTAATTTTATATTTATCTGTTATTGAAGCAAAAATTGGGCGTATTAACAAAACAGAATATGCTAATAATTGAATAAATGAAATTATAATCTTATTAATAGCTAATACGTCAAAAAAAAGTATAGGGTAATAAGTATTAAGATAAACAAAAGTGGACGAATAAACTATATAAATAAATACATAAGAGACGCAATTTAAATTGAAATTCGATTTAATTACAAATTCTTTTGATTTAAGCATAATTCGTTTTATAATTGGATAATAATTATTTAAAGAAGAATAAAAAGCAAATTTTGCCGTAATGGGCAAACAAGTCGATCTTGATGATTATAAAATCAGTTTTAAAAGTCGTTGTTTTTGAGATTTTGGATTAATTTGTAGACTTTAAATAGAAGAATCTTAACCTTATTATGAAATGTTCTATTTCTCGGAACCAGGTAAAATAGCTCATTCCTCAGGAGGAGTGCTAGATGATGTAATCAACGGTTTAGAGAACTGGTGTATAATGTTTAATGATTTTTTTATAATTTTTTCAAAATATCTCAAATATATATTTGTATTTATAATTTTTTCTATAGGAATTTTAACAATAATGAGATTGAGAGGTGTATATCGTCAATCAAGATTAGTAGGGGTTGATAAACAAGAAGATACATTTACTAGAACCAGGTTAATCCTTGGTTCGGTTTACATCTTTCTAGCTTTCGGGATCCTGTTTAATTATTTAACTATTTTCTTTATCTGGATTTTGGAACCTTTACCTGATCGATTAGTTTATAATTTCATTGACTTTATTGGAATTGATCCGTTACAAATGAATGGAATAAAGGATATTTCTGCTTCTCAATATCCTCATGAAAAAACTATTTACTATTGCTTTGCATTTGGATCGTTGATGTCAGTTTTAAGTATATTATTATGTTTATGGTACTTAATAAATAATAATCGACTTATCAATAACCCTATGAGAGCTTTGGGTGGTTTAATTTCAGGTATTACGGGAGGTATATTGTTTGGCTTTACTACTTATCTTCCATTTTTTTTATAACATGAAGTATTATCCTCATAATCCAACATATCAATAAATTTCATGAATTCATCATTAATTATTATCGTAAAAACAAATACTATGAAAAGAACGAAACATTTAAATAATCTATCTAAATATATATTATTTGCATCAGAGAATATATTCGATTTTCAGTCACGTGAAATTTTGAGTAGTTAAAACAAATTTCTAATCGCTATACGGGTTAAATTTCAATACAAATACGGGTATAAGGAATTTTTATAATTATTAAAATATAAATTGGTTGTTATTATGGAAATAGAATCAGATTTAAGTAATTTTTCAAATTCATGCCCTGAATGTGGGGGTAAGGTTATCCCACTTCATGAAAGGGGAGAAATTGTGTGTGGGCAATGTGGATTAGTCATAAGTGAGCGAATTGTTGATATTTCTCATAGTGGTAAAAGAGCTTTTACTAAACAGGAGAAAGAAAATAGAGAAAGAACAGGTTCTCCTATCTCAATTCTTTTACCGGATATGGGTTTAAGCACAATCATTGATAAATCTAACATTAAAAGTCCTGATTTGAAACGAGCTGCCAAATGGAATTCCCGAATGACATGGGATAAGCGAAATATGTTAATAGCGACGACAGAATTGAAAAGAATTGGGAGTAATTTAAACTTACCTAATCATGTGAAGAAAGCGGCCATCAGACTATATATTGAGGCTTTTAAAAAGAAACTTCTAAGAGGAAGGTCAATAAATGGTATGGTTGCTGCCTGTTTATACTTCGCTTGCAGAGAGAGAAAAATACCTCGAACTTTGCAAGAAATTTTGGAGCAAACATCCATAAGTGCGAAAAATGTCAGAAGATGTTATAGAACATTAATTAGAGAATTAAATTTAAAGGTTCCTTCTACTGATCCAATTTCTCTTATTCCACGCTTTATCGCTGAACTAGAACTAGATGCGGATGCTGAGAACGGAACAATTAAAATCTTGCAGACATTCACATCAAAGTATTCTACATCTGGAAAGGATCCAAAGGGCCTATGTGCAGGTGCACTATATTTAGTTTGTAAAATGAAAGATAAGAGAATATCTCAGAAAGAGATAGCAAATCTGGTGGGAGTAACTGAAGTGACTCTTCGCTCAAGATATAAAGAACTAATTAAAATGTTAAATATTATGGTATAATTTTAAATTAAGTAGTTTTTCTCATTCTTCTTTTTTTATCATTAATTTTAAAAAATCAGGTAATGTTAATAAATAACCCTGAGCATTTGGAAGTTGGTTTTTGATTTTAATAAATAACTGGGAATAATTTTCTGCTCGGTCTTTTTGCTTCAGCACATCGTTTCGTGTCTGTTCTCGAATAGATTCAACAGGAATTCCTCTCATCACCCTACGAGCAGGGATCGTTAATCCTGGAGGTACCTGACTTCCATTCATAATAATGACTCCTTCCCCTATCGAAGCTTCTTCATAGATTAAGGTTCCCTCCTTTATTTGTACATAATCTTCCATAAAACAACCTAATAATGTTACTCCTGATTCAATAATACAGTACCGACCAATATTAATAGAACTTCTTTGAGATCGTGTTAACATCATTACTCCATCAAAAATAGTAGAAAATTCACCAATGATAATTGGGGAATTTTCTGCCCGAATGATTGAACCAGGCCAAATAATTGCATTATCATTTATTTTTATATCTCCAATTAATGTACTTTGGGGACTTACATAAGAATTTGGACTTATTTCGGGTTTTTTCCCATTATATTCAATTATAGGCATTTTATTCTCACTAAAAATCTATTAAACAAGAAAAAAAAATAATTTTTATTTAAAATCAAATTATTTCTCAATGAATTTAAACTTTTATTTGAGAAATATTGAATCCTTTTATTTCGATTATAAATTCTCTAAATAAATTAATATGATTCTTTTAAATTTTTAGATATAAATTCTATAAGGATCAAATGATTCAAATAATGTAAATTCAACATAAGGGAACTCCAAACTCAGAAGATTACATAATTTTTTTAATGCTAGAATTTCAATCTTATAATGTGAACACTCAATTAGAGCAAGTCCTATATCCCTGCAATAAATTGCACCATAATAGTCAATTCTTCCAGAAATATAACAATCACAACCTATAGCTAAAGCTTTTCTTAAATATTTGATATCGGAAGTGTCTCCACCAACAACACAGATTTTTTTGATTGTCTTTTTAATATTGCCTACATATGAAACATATGTCAGATCTAAATGTGTTTTAATCCTTTTAATTAAATTTTCTAAAGTCATTATTTGATGCTCATTTAAATAGTATTTAGGTGTACAAATCCGACCAATCGGAATTTTAACCCCTTTATTGTTTTTAATATTAAATGTTTTTTCTAAATTCAAGTAGAGTGCATTCGCAATTGTTTCCGATATACCATCTTCTGCTGCAATAAATGAAGAATTTAAAACAAATATTGCAATTGGATATTTTGTCAGCAAAGTTAATTTCTTTATTAAATCTCGATTAAATTTATTAATTGAGTTATTTATTAAACCATGATGAGAAATAATGAGGTTAATTTTATTTTTTACTGCAAAATGTAAGGCTTCAATGCTTAAATCTATTGTTAACATAACTTTTTTTATTGATTTATTGACTCTATTTTGATTATACTGAAAGCCATATATCTCTGAATTTAATTTAAATATTTTGGGAGATAATTTATTTGTCAAAATTGACTGTATTTCCTCAAGAACCATAATAATCAGCTTCTTTCAATCATAATGTGAAAAATTTTTATAATTTAATATGATAAAACTCAGTAATGATTTTTTAATTTAAAATTGAAAAGTAAAAACCGTGTTTGAGGATTATTAAAAGCAAAAAAGGTGTAAAATATTGAACATTCAAGATTGCATTTTCTGTAAAATTACGAGGCGAGAAATTCCATCAAAGATTATTTATGAAAATAGCCTAAGTCTTGCATTCTTAGATATTTCTCCTATTTCAGAAGGCCATACGATAGTTATCACTAAGAAACATTATTCTACTCTAGAAGACATTCCTGATCATGATTTAGCTGAGCTTTATAAAGTAGTAAAAAAAATAGCTAGGATGATCCATGAAAAATTACAAATTGATGGTTATAATATACTTCAGAATAATTTTACAGCAGCAGGTCAAATAGTAAAACATTTCCATGTTCATATAATTCCAAGAAACTTTGATGACGGTAAATTTAGAGTAAAAATACCTAGAACTCCAGCGGATGAAACAGAACTTCATAATGTTCTTAAAAAAATAAAATCCTAAAATTTAAATAACAATCGATTTCTTAAATTATGTTTAGTTTAAAAGGTTAGTTTTATATAAAAATTAGGAATGAATATTAAAAATATTTTTAAGAAATTAGGGTTTCTAGTCCGAAATTTTTTTTCTGATGATTATGGGGGAAGTTTAGTAGAATATGCGTTACTCATTGGTTTTGGTCTCTTTATCTTCTTTATTATTACAGGAGTAATTACTTCTATACTTGATTGGACAGTAGGACTATCTAATGATTTTTTAGATCTTTTTGGATAATTAGATAGTTGAAAGAATTTAAATTGAATCATCGTTTTTGATTTTAATTATTTTATTGTCGATAATCATAAAATCAAATTTTTCTGCCCACTCATCAAGCTGACTTATTACAAAATCAGTGTCTAGATTTAAATGTTCTATAAACATATTGAAAGGTATCTTATCCGCTCTTTTTAAATATTTACTTATCCTCTCATTTAATTCATATTCTTCAGGTGGATTTTCCTTTCTCTTTCTTGCTCTTAATTTCTCTAATAAAGGATCATTTTTACTATCATTAAAAAAATATTCTACAATATTACTAATTACTTGTGCCTTTGTAGCCCCAAAAACATCTACAAGTTCATCTACTAATTTCATATAGCTATTGTTTAAGGTTACTGTGGTTCTTGAAGTCTCAGTCATGATTATTGTTTAAAAATTATGATCCGAATTCATAATAATTATCATCATTTTTAAATTTAAGTGCTTATTGATGATAATAATGCATAAATAAGCATCATTTATATATTATTTGGGATTAATATGATCATAAGAACAAATTCTTGACATTTACATTAAAAAGTCGAAAATTTGTCGTTTTTGAATTGAGTGAAAAAAGGAGGAATAAATTATGGCTGACGAGATGATTTTTGAAAAATTTTCTGAATCAAAAGAATTTTTATCTCCAATCCAATATAATCTACTTAAAACTTTGGATGTAGTAGGGCCCTCTACTCGTAGAGATTTAGTAAAACAACTTAAAACACCCAGAACTACAATTTACGATAATTTAGTAAAACTTCAAAAGAGAAAATTAATAGAAAAGTATACACGTGCTGATGGTAAAAGAGGAAGGCCCTTAGTTTTTTGGACATTAAAAACCTAAAATGGTTAAGTTCATCAAATTTTTATTATTTTTTTATTTCAAAATTATATATACTGCATAATTTCTATTGCAAATTTGATTTAAAATAGCTAATGTACAAAAATTTATAGTTTATTTTAAAATAGCGCCCAGTAAAAAATTACTCTTTCATATTTAAATGGATCTATTAAAAATTTAATATGATTAAATTTCATTTTTTAAACAAAAGATTTATTTTTCCAATGGAAATAGAGGAGTATACAAAAAACCATTAAAATCTAATTAATATGAAAAAATATTTTATTTAGGAATATAATAGAATTCATTTATTCTTTTTTGATATATATCTTTATTACTTCCTAATTTATTTACTCGTGGTCTTTTTGTAATTGAATCTCT
>JBHLOJ010000013.1:0-23829 GCA_048940605.1 Promethearchaeota archaeon | reverse complement strand
TCATTTATTCTTTTTTGATATATATCTTTATTACTTCCTAATTTATTTACTCGTGGTCTTTTTGTAATTGAATCTCTCCTAAAAGTAATCCCCATAATCTTTAGAAACATATTAAATCCATCTCTTAAACTCTGAGGTGCCATTGCTTTACCTTCTAGCCCTGGAATGCCATCAAATACTAAGATTGAGTCTGCAACAAAATCTTGTGTGATAATATCATGTTCTACAACAAAACCAGCCTTTTTCAATTCCTCGATTGATTTTTTTATAAGTTGAGCAACTTGTAACCTCATCTCAACATCTAAAAATGCTGAGGGTTCATCTAAAAGATAAATATCAGCTTCTGTTGTTAAACATTGAGCTATTGCTATTCTTTGTAATTCTCCACCACTTAATTCCGAAATATGACGTTCCTTAATGTTGTCTAAAAGCAAACTATTAATTAATCTCTTTTTAAAAGACTGACTAAGATGAGTAGCTAATTTTATTTGGGTAATCAGTTCAGAAACTAATTTATCCTCTTCTATTTTTATATATTGAGATTTTATTGACACTGATAATTTGTTTTTATTTTCATTATCGTCATCGTGATCTTTTGTAATAGCTCTATTAGCTATCGTATTTATAAATGTAGTTTTACCTATTCCATTAGGTCCTAAAATCCCTATAATTTCGCCAGAATGAATTTCACTTCCAGAAGTAGTTAAATTGAAATTCCCTAGAGAAACTTGAACATCATCATAAGAGAATACTACATCTCCAGACCCAAAAAGCGACTCTTGGGGGGGACGTTCATGAAATAAAATTGGTTCATCTCGAAATCTTACATTTTCATCTTTAATATACCCATTTAAATAAATATTAATTCCAACTCTTACACCTTGAGGATGAGAAACAATTCCATATACTCCAGGTTCTCCATACAAGATTGAGATGTAATCACTAAGATAATCTAATATCGCTAAATCATGCTCAACTACTATAATTGTTTTATTTTGCATTGTTAAAGTTCTGATTAATTTAGCCATATTGATTCTTTCACTAACGTCTAAATAAGAACTTGGTTCATCAAACAAATATACATCTCCATCTTTAAGATAAGCGGCAGCAATTGCGACTCTCTGAAGTTCTCCTCCTGACAAGACTGAAATATCTCTTTCTAAAATTTCTTTTAGATTTAATTTTTCAGTAATTTGTTCTAGTTTTTTTATTTCATCCCCCTTAGTTAAAACATCGATTACTCTTCCAGTTACATATTTAGGGATTAAGGTTATATTTTGAGGTTTATATACAATATTTAATTTATTTTCTTTAAGATCGATAAAATATTGATGTAATTCTGAACCTTTAAAGTGATTAATAATTTGCCCCCAATCAGGAGATTCTTCTCCAAATTTTCCAAGATTTAATTTTAATTCATTTGATAATATTTTTAGCATAGTACTTTTCCCTATTCCATTTTGACCGATTAATCCAAGAACCTTACCCTTTTTAGGTATTGCCATACGAAAGAGTGAAAATTGATCTGGTCCATAACGATAAGAAATTTGATTTTCTAATGGATCTGGTAAATTTACAATACTAATTGCTTTAAATGGACATTTTTTAACACAAATACCCTCTCCTGAGCAGAGACTTTCTGTAATTACTACATATTTCTCGTCAGGGCTTAATACTATAGTTTCGTCTCCTGTTCTCACTCTAGGACAATATTTTATACATGGTTTTTTTCCGTAAGGACTACATTTGTTTGGTTTACAAAAATCCCTATTTAGAACAGCGATTCTCATTACTTAAGTCCCTTCCTATAAAATTTAAATTGTCAAATAAATTTTCTGACTTTAAATATACTATTATACATAATAAGAAAAGTTTTTTCCTATAATCATAACAATATAAACTAAAAGGGTAAATATATTATTCTTTATTCATTAAATCTATAAAGAGTAGCAAAAATAGTGAAGAAAAGTTGAGTGAAGATTTTCCAGTTCATTGGTTAGAAGAAATAATTGAAAAAATTTTAAAGAGAAATGAATCTTTGGTTACCTTATCGACTGGAAAAACACCATCTGGTTTTATTCACCTCGGAATATTACGAGAAATCATCATTTGTGATGCAATCAGAAGACTCCTTGAAGAAAAAGGGAATAATGTTAGATCTTTTCTATTTTTTGATAGTTTAGATGCTGCTAAAAGATTTCCAGAATACATTGATCAAGAATTTCAAAACGAACATTTAGGAAAACCTTATTCTTATATACCTTGCCCGTTTCAGGATTGTCAATGTAAAAGTTATGCTCAGCATTTTGGAAACGACTTATCATCAACGTTTGCTGATTTTGGTATAAATACAGAGATAGTATGGACACATGAATTATATAAAACTAAGGAAATGCAAAAAATGATTAAGATCGCCTTAGAAAATACAGAAAAGATAAAGAAAATCATAAGAAAATATATTTTGCCAACCTTAGACGAGGAAAAGGCAATAGACTATATAGAAAAGCAAAAAAATTGGATGCCTGTTATGGTAATATGTGAAAAATGCGAAAGAATTCAACATCGAGAAAAAAATGGAACAATTAAACCAAATCGAGCAATTGAATACCTAAGTGAACAACAAAAAGTTAGATATTCATGCAATTCTTGTGGTCACACAGGAGAAATATCTATTTATAGTGGTAGGTTGAAATTAAACTGGAGAGTTGACTGGCCAGCAAAATGGGCTCTTTATAAAACAACTTGTGAACCTGCAGGTAAGGATCATAGTGTTAAAGGTGGAGCTTATGATACAGGATTCGAATTATGTCAAGAATTATACAATTTTATTGGACCCGTTACAGTTCCCTATGAATGGGTGAGATTAGGCGATCGCGATATGAAAACCTCAAAAGGTATCGTTTTTACCCCAAAAAAATATCTAGAAATCGCTGATCCAGAAATATTTAGAGCAATGATTTTAAGAACGAACCCTTTAAAGCATATGTCATTTAGAACCGAAGAACTCCCACAATATTACGATTTTTATGAAAGGATGGAAGAACTTTATTTCTCAGATGATACAGAAGGAAAATCGAATGAAGAAGAATTGTATTTCATTTTTCCTTTAACTCAGATTGGTAAAGTCCCTAAAAAAAAATCCATTCGGATACCTTTTAAGTTGTTGATCTTCTTATCACAAATTCAGAATATTTTAAGTATAGAAAAATTATATGAAAAAGCGAAAGAAGCATGTCATTCAGATAAATTTGAAGAATCAATAACAATAGAACAATTCAAAAAATTAATTAAACAAACAACTACTTGGCTTACTACTGTTAAGAAAGTAATTGAAATGGAAAAAAACAATAAGGTTAAAAATGAAATATTAAGAAAAATAAACATTTTTACCATTCCAGAAGAATTAAACGACAATATATTAAGTTCATTAACAGATACTCAAAAAAAAGGAATTAACGTACTAAGGAATTATCTCTCCAAAGAGATTCAATTAGATTCTGATCTGATACAGAACAAAATTTTTACAATTGCTAATGATGATCTAAAATTACCACCACGTAAATTGTTTGAAGCTATTTATCAAGTAATTCTAGGAAAAAAATCAGGACCGAGGTTAGGATCATTTTTAACTTTATTAGATAAAGAATGGTTATTAGAAAGATTGAATATCTAATATTAATCCACTTATATACACAGAATTACTTCTTCTTCCGTTTGAATAATTTTCTTTTTTTCTTTTCTTTTATTTTTTTATAACATTCAGAGCAATAGGTATATGCTTCAGTAATCATTTCTCCACATTGTTTACAATGTTTATGAGGATAAATGTAAGGTTCCACTTTTTTTTTATATCGTTCGAATTTGCTCAAGTTAATTCTCCTGTTCTTTTAAATATAAAATATCTTATAGATTATATTGTTTTCACTCTACATTTATTATTTATGACATGATAAAATAAATTTTTTAATGTGATTTAAAAATTACTTACCTCACTTGGTCGCTATAAAAAATCTATGTTTTTATAATTAATAATAAAAGATTAAATGTATGACCAAAAAGGGTAAATTTCAGCTATTTTCATATCTAGTTGATGAATATTTAATTTATTATAAGAGTTTAAATAAAAACAAGAAATTAATAGCTTTTGCTATGTTTGAAACCGTCAATGTTCATCCAATTATTAATTTTTTAAACAATCTCCTAATAAAAAGATATATAAAATATTACACGATTCAATTGAATATGCTGGAACACATAAAATATACATTTCTATTAAATTTTGAAGAGGTAAAAAGGGAAAATATAATAAAAACTTTTAACAATGTTTTTCAAAAAATAGTTGAAGAAAACAACACCCTCAAATTTTTTAAGAATTCTAAATTAGAAAAGAAATTTTTAGAACCAATTAGGAACGTGAATTCAAAGGTATCTATAATGAAAAATGGTGAATCTCTGTTGTTATTAAAAAATAAAAAATCATTTTTATTAGACTTTTATTCCATAGATTTTGATCTTTTAGAAAATAAGGATTCTTTCGTAAATAATTTTATCAAGATTATTAAAAATTTTGAAAGGGAAGGATATATAATTTTCAATTTTAAAATAGATAACAATGATGAAATTGAAATCTATCCATATTTTGTTGAAATGATTATTAAAAAAGATGATTTATTTGATATTGAGAAAACTATTAATACATTTTTCAATAATAATGTACTTAAAAGACAAAATATAAAAATAAGACAAATTTTTAATTACTTATGGAGACTTGGTATCTCTAGCGAACATTTTCCTCTGAAATATCTTAATTCTTCATTTACAACAAAAAATCAAAACGGATTAACTAAATTATTTAAATTTAACAAAGAATTTGAACAAAATTTATTAAACAATCAAATAGAATATATAAGGCTAAGTAAAAATCTAATATTTATTGAGGAAAAATTTCTAATTCTAGTTTTAATAAAATTGGATTCAGAATATATCCGAAAAATTATTGAGAAATATCATTCTAAATATTGCATATGTATTACGATTTTAATTAAAGAAGAGCTTGAAAAGTTAGTAAATATCTCAAATTTTAAATCTTTGAATAATATACAGATTTTAAGTTCAAATGAGATTATAGATCTTGATTTTAGTATATTTAGAAATAATACTTGGTTAAAATATTCCTAATTCGATAGCAATATCTTGAGCAGAGTCATCGGGATGAAGTTTAATAAATGCTTTTTTCTCTCCTTGGGGGGTTATCATTGTATTGACTTTAATTACCTTTACATTATGAATCCTTTCGATTGCTCTTTTGATTTGATTTTTATTTGCTGATCTATCAACAATAAAAACTAATTTGTTCTCTTTTTCAATTAAATCAAAAGTTTTTTCAGTAATTAGTGGTTTCTTAATTATTGTATAAAATCGTTCCAAATTAAAGGATCACCTCAAAATTATTCAATTCACTAAAGGCAGATTGTGACCATATTATTAGCCTACCTGAAACACCTCCCGGAGCTAAATTATTAATTGAAACGTTTTCCAATTTAACAACATCTGCTCCTGGAATATTTCTCGAGGCTTTAACAATTCCAAAATCATCCTTTATTATTATTAATATCCCTTTCTTATTTTTATATTTACGACCTCTTATTTTACCTTTGCCACTCCTTATTTTTCTATTATTTTTTATTTTAATCAATTCTTCTTTCAAGCCTAAATTACATAAAATTGAATGCATTCGTTCTGTTTTTTTAATTGTTTGAATTTTATCGTCAATAACTAAAGGTAATTCAGGGATATTTTCAACATTGTGGCCTCTACTTATAACCCAATATTTATCTCCTGAAGCCGAAATCGCTGAAATGATTGATAATTTTTTGGTTTTTTTATTAATTTTTTTATCAATTACTTTTTCTGATTTAATTGGGTGTGTACGTCGCCCTCCTTTAGCATAAGGAACCCGTCCTGCATTTCTTGCGGTGGGAAACCCTGATCCTTTTCTTCTAGGTGTTCGAGCCATACCATGACCAGTACCCCAGCTTTCTGAAACATTTTTTAATCCTGCTCTTATATCTCTTCCTTGAGTTTGTTTATTTTTACTTTGAGAGACAATACTAGCCACTTGAATAAGATCTTTTCTAGATTTAACATTAAAGATTTCTGGTTTATCAATTATTCCTTTCTTTTTCCCATCCAAATCGTAAACATTCACTTTTTCCATAAGAACACCCAATTTTTATACTATTTCCTTTGATGACTTTCTCGACTAATAAATGTAATTTCTGGAGTTTTAATTGAAAATGATTTTAATGGTCTTATTGTTTTTCGTATTCTTATTAAACGTTTCTTAGGGCCTGGTATGGATCCTAAAATTAATAAGTAATCCCCTTGGATCCTACCGTAACGAATATAACCGCCTTTTGGATTAATTTCTTCTTCGTTTTCACCTATTAACATAATCCTTTTATGATATTCTGTCCTTTGGTGATATCCCATTTGACCTGCGCGAGGAACAGTATAAAGAACTCTAGCGGGATGCCAAGGACCGATACAAGCTACAGCCCTCCTTATTTTACTATTTTTTCTTGGTAGAATTTTGATCCCGAATCTTTTAATAGGACCCTGAAATCCCTTACCTTTTGTTATAGCAATGACATCAATTAGTTCACCTTCGGTTAAAACATCTCTAGCTCTAATTTCCTTACCCAGATTTTCAAAAGCAAAATTAAATTCTTCAATTTTCTTATTTATTGAATTGACTTTAATTTCTATTAAATCTGGCTTTTTTCTTGGTAAAGAAGTCTTAATAGGTTGAGTTTGAAATATTCCTCTAATTTCACTTGTCTCATTTATATTTTCTAAAATTTTCTTTTTAATCCCATCTATATCATAATTTTCAAAATTTGGAGGACTGATTTTTCGTATTATAAAATTATCAAATTCATTAGTAAATAATTCACCCACAACGTATTTACCATACTCATCTTCATTGTATACTCTAATACCTATAAGAATCAACGGAGGAACCTCAATTACAGTTACAGGTTTCATTAATTCTTTTCCATAGTAAGGGCTATTTGATTGATCTTCTATATAGATTATATGAGTCATTCCTGCTTTAAAACCAGCAAATCCAAGGAAATTAATCTCATCTGAATGATTTATCCAATGTCTTAATCGACCTTTTTCTGAAGCAGCTCTTTTTTTTGGAAGAAATGCTAACGATCCATGTCTTGGTGCGTGTTTTTTACGATGACCCATAATTATCACTAACTTTTAGGAGGGAATTTTACAAAATAAATAAATTTTTTCATTCTTATTAAAAGTTGCTTATTTTCGCTGACGAATAAAAAGGGGTTATTTAAATTTTTCTATCTAAAAAGAAGTTTAAATGATTTCAAAGAATGTTAGCTTCTTCCAAGAAAAAGAAAATTTAAGAGGTAAAAAAGAAACACTTTTAATTATCGATTGTAAAAAATGCATTATAGAAGAAAATCTTCGTGGAACTAATAAATGTTTAAATTGCTTGTTTTTCAATTTGTTTCTTAATAAAGAACGAAAATTTGACTCAATCTCTCTAGTATCTAATGATCTCCTAATCAATCCTCATCAATTTGAGCCATTTTTAGATTATTATAGAAAATTAAAAAAGATACAAAAGATAATTAAGAAACTTTTAAATGTGAGAAGTGTAAAATGCAGTTTTGAGGAATTTAGATGCAATCTCTTTTTAAACTTGTCTATAGTAAAAAGAATACACGATTTTGAGTATTATGATCCGATTTTTATTTATAAAACAATATTAAAAGTGAATTCTAATTTTAAAAAAATTGAATTAAAAAATCCTCTATGTCAACAATGTCAGAAATATGTTGAAGAATTATTAGAAAATCTATTTCAGATTTTTAATAATTTAGAAGTAATTAAAGAATTCAAAAACTTTAAAAAAAAAGATAAAAGTTTTTACGAATCCCTACTTGCTATACCTTTTACTTTATCCAATAAAACACAAGAATACCGAAAATTATCTATAAATGAAAATCATGCGTTATTAGCTAATTACAAAATTGGAAATTATGAAAATATTCAAGCATGGATACGTCAACTCCCTTTTGAGAATGAAAAAATGTATAGTGTAAAATTAGCTTTTAAAGATAAAGGAGAAGAGGATTTTTTCAATAGAATTATATCCGATATCGTTTTAAATGTAGACGTTTCTGAATTTGAACTAATAATGCCCTTGGATAAGTTAATAGATCTCTATAAAAACGAATCATTAGAGTTATTAAGGTCAAAATACAGACTTTCGGGATCTACATTAGAATTATATGGATTTATAGCAGCTTTAAAAAAATTGTACTTATTTAAAATATTTCCCTTATTAATTGATGATCAAATAGAAGAAATTTTCTTAGATTCTCCTAATGATGAAATTTATTTAAATCATCAAAATTTTGGTCGATGTCGAACTAAAATAAGATTTAATTCAAAAGAAATTGAGCGATTTAAAACTTTTATTCGATTATACAGTGGTAAAAGACTTGATTACATGAACCCAAGCATTAAATTAGTAATTAAAAACCAATACTTTAATTGTAGATTTGCAATCGATATTGAACCTATTCAAATTGATTCATTCGCTTTAGATATTCGAAAATTGAATAAAAATGTGTTTACTATCCAAGATTTATTGAAAAATAGAACTTTAGATCCATCAATAGCAGCATTCTTGTTTTTTATAATATTAAGAAGAAGAAATATTACAATCACAGGTGAAACAGACACAGGTAAAACAACTATGATTAACACTTTAGATTTATTAGCTCCAAAAGAGTTTAGGAAAATTTATGTTGAAAATGTTACAGAATCCTTAAAACAATTAGATTTAGCAAAACATCAGTTAAAGTATCGAGTTGATTCTTTAGAAGATCAACTCTTAAAAAAATATTCAAAAAGTAATATTATTAAAACACTTTTACATAGAACTCCAGATATTATTTATTTGGGAGAAATTTTAACTAAAGAGGAAGCTGAGGCGATGTTCCATTGCCTAGCGGCTGGATTAAAAGGATTCCAAACAATTCATTCAAATAACATAGAATCTCTAATGAATCGTTTTCTCTATCATTTTAATATAAATCAATCGTGTTTATCTGATTTAGATTTACTAATATTAATGAAAAAGGAAATTAATAAAAGACGAATATTTTCTATTTCTGAAATCAAACAGGATAAAATCAAGGGCAATAACTATAATAATGTAATATTTAAATATGATCCATTTTCAAAGAATTGGTGTTTATTAACGTCTCTTTATGAGACAAAGGTTTTAACGGAAATTGCCCAGTATGAAAATTTATCAAAAGAAACATTCACAGCTTTTATGGAGATCTACGTTGAAATTTTTAAATTTATCCAAAAAATTGATAAACTTGATAAAATAAGGTTGATAAATTTTTTTCATAAAATTTCATATTATTCATTTATCTCAATTAACTCTCTTAATAAATTTTGGAATGAGTGGAAAAATAAGAGGAATTTAAAACCTTAAATTTTAAATCTCCATTATGACCAATCTTTTGGAAAAGTCATTGCTTCTAGGATTTAGCATTATATTATTAGCAATTTTTACTTCCATTCTGATTCCTTTTCTTAATGAAATAAATGTTTTTAATAACAGAGAGAAGGAAGATTTAGACAGTTACACGGATTTTTTTTATGAAATTGACTCAGCTGTTCTTTATGTTATTAACAATCCAGACGAATACTACCAAAAAGATATCAAATATCCAAGTAACCTCAACATAACATTTATTGAAAGTTTTGTTATTTTTGAATTCGTTTATAAAGAGGACATATTTAATAAGGTTCTAGTTTATAACACAAGTTTTCTTAGTTGCTACTATTACGATATTACTCCACAGATATATCTTCTAAATGTTTCTTATACACTATCATATCTTATAGTTGATTTTATAAATTTACATTAGACTTTTTGGATTTTATGATAAATATAGAAAATTATATTAAATTTTGTAAAAGATTCCATAGATATAAAATACCAAAACTAAAATTTAGGGAATTAGATGAGAGGTATCGAAACTTATATAGAAAATTGTATAATATTAGCGAATTTGACATCAATAAAGCAAGTTTTTTTATATTCCTGTCTTGTTTTTTCGTTTCTATTTCATTATCACTGCTTTTTACTGCTTTTAATATTTTGATTATAATTCTATATTCATTAATAATTTCACTAGTCTTTTCATATAGATTCAATTCAGTAATTTATAAGGATATAATTAAAGACGAATCACAACTAAATTCAATCCTTTACATAATTAAAATTGATTTTTCATTAGTTCAAAGGACAGCTGAACAATATTCTGATAAATGCCTAAATTTCATTGAATTGATTAAAGAATATAAAATTCCTACTTTAGAATATTTTAAAACGATTTTTAAGAGAATTCATGAAGGAAGTTCACCAGAAAAGGAACTATTTGAATTAGTAACACCCTCAACAGATTTTGATAATTATATTAATAGTTTATTGATTAACAAATTCGAAAGTTATGATTTTGATAATTTTACTGAGAGCTCCTTAGAAAGCCAATTTAAAATCTATCTAAGACAAATACAATCAAAGATTAGCATCCTGTTTTTCATAGGTCTGTTTTTTCCAATAGGTTTATGCTTTCTTATTTTATTTCAATTAATAAAAGTAATTTTCCTTTTGTTATTTATTCCTTTTTTCTTATTTTCTTTAAATCTATTATTTAGGAAATGTATAAGAAATCAGAGTTACTTGATTGGTCTGCTTAATGATTTTTCTAGTCAAGAAAGAATAAAATTTAAAGAATTCATATTGTTTTTAAGGAGTTTTGCTAGTAATTTAAAAAGAAATATTTCTCCAGAAATTGCTTTTATAAAATCCTATAACCAGAATAAAAGTTTAATTACAGTATTAAGTAAACCTTTAAAAGACCAAATATCCTATCTTCTGAGCTTTTCCTATTCATTTAACGAAATAATTAAATTTTTAAAATCAGAATTAAAATCCTGGCGTTATACAATAATTTTAGATGCAATTAATAAATATATTGAGAAAAATGCTTATTATTCTTCTGACAAAATTTTGGAAATTTTAGCTACAATATATAAACATCAAAGATTAGAGAGAAAATTAGAAATTATAATGAAAGGGGAGAAATTCAAGATCTTTTTCTTCATTTTTCTCCTACCCATAATTACAGGGGCTATTTCTGGATTTTTCCCATTTTTTACAATCGTAATGAAGAATCTCGATTTAGCTGGTAATGTTGTAAATACTTTTTTTCAGTATTCATCTAATCTAAATACTATAGTGATCATTGTAATAATATTAATATCAACAATCTCAATTACTTCTAATTACTTCTTAAAAATCTTATATTGCGATAGAAAACTCCCAATAATCTTTGGTTCGAATCTAATTTTTACATTAACTTTTTTAATTTCATCAATAAATATAGCAAATTTTATTTAAATAAAGGAATCAATCCCCAGCTCAATCCTAACAGTAAATGAAAAGATATATTAATTCGACAAATAAAGATATTCCGATAAAAATGTTAAGGACCCAAGAATAAAAAATTATCAAATTGTAGAGCGTAGAATTTTCTAGATTATTTATAAGTGCTATTAATTCCAATTTTTCAAGCAATAGTTGAAGGGGTATTATTAAAATTAAAAAAATTAGGAAACTTAAAGAGGTTACGAGTATATCAGTTGATATCAAGGAGAAGGATAAAATTAAAATATTAATTGTTAAGATAATACAAATCTCTAAAATTAAGATGTTCAACTCCGACATTCATCAAAATTATGTATAAATAGTTATTTAAAGTTCACATCTAGTTGGATATAGGATGATGATATGATTCGCGTTATTTATAAGACTATTACTGTCTAAAACTTTTTGATTTGCTCATAAGGTAATCGGCATTAAGCTTCGTTAGAAAATGTTATATAATAAAAAAAGCTGATAATAATTATGAAAAATTTAAAATTAAAAGGTTTAAAATTTAATAAAGGCAACTATCAGTTATTTAATGATCGCGTTGCTTTTTTCCCACCTAAAATATTAGATATTTTAGCGTCTATATATGGAGAAGGAGTAAAATCATTATTAGTATGGTTAGGTAAAAAAACAGGATGGAATTTAATTCAAAATTGGGAAGAAAATTTAAAACCAAAATCTTTAGATGATTTAGTAAATCAATTCACTAGTATTTTAAGTAATCATGGATGGGGAAAATTTGTTCCAAAAGTTATATCTGAGGACTTAATAATTATTGATCTTAATCATAACATTTCCTCAGAATTAGAAAAGTCAAGATATTTCTGTTATTTTGTTACAGGATTATTGAGCGGATTTGGAGAATTTGCCTTATATAGAGTAAATGTTATAGAAACACAATGTTGTCTTGAGGATTTAAATCAAGATTATTGTGAATTTAGAATTGAAATAAAAAACAAATAAATCATCTTACCAAGGATCCCATTCTTCAGGATTTAGCTCATCCTTATCAGTTTCTTCAATATTCTTATCCGAAGATTCAAGATTCATTGGATATAATTCGTTATTTTTATCAGAGAACTTTTCAGGTTCTTGGGGTTTGGGTTCAACTAAAAGTGGTTCCTCCTCTATTAACCCAGTTTCTTCTCCTATCACGACATCTTTAAAAGCAGAAATGAGAGAAAGGAAATTAAAGAATTCTTCTCTATTCATTTCAACTTTTATTGATTTTTCATTATTTATAATTGCAAGTTTGATAATCCGTACCTCGCCACTAATTTCTACGGATGTTATTTCGATATTTTCATTTCTATTTTTTAACTGAATTCTCCATGATGTTTCTCTTGTTTTTTCAATTTCCATAATTATTTTTTCACAGTATAAATTATTTAAAAATCATTATTCTAGTAAAAATCATTAAATTTAAAATTAATTCGAAATAATTTGTTAAATTGCTATTTTTAAATAGAATACTGTATAATACGCGAGGATGATGGCTATTATTAGAGGAGGCCGAATCTGACATAGAACTTGAAATTTATTTTTTCTAATATTGAATATTAAATCTAGTGATTTGAGAAGGTATTTTCTCTCTCTATATTCACATAATTCTGAATAATTAAAGAATTTGTAAAATAATTTTAAATAGACTTTTTTAAAAATTGATATTTGTGAATCAAAATTAAGAAAGAGTAAAAAAGTAGAATCATCTTTAAAAAGGTTATTGGAAACTCCGTTTATTATGAATGTTAAAATGAAAAATAATGAAAATGTTAAAAAGAAAGTAAAAATAATAAAAATGTTCAAAAAAGCGATGGGATGCATGATGAAGATAAAAATGAATAACTTACCATCACTCCCACCTATGATTTTTAAGGAAAAAAGAATTAGGGAAAAAAATAGAACTATCAATAATATTATTGTTTTCCAAAGAAGAAAAAAAGCAATTTCCTCAAAAAAAAGTAAACATTCAAGAATACCTAAAATAAAAACGACAACACAACTATATTTAAAGAAGTTTTTTGGAATTCTCCTATATCTTAAATCAAAATAAAGAAAAAGGAGGAAAAATCCATTTACAAAGATAAAACAGATGATTAGAAACAAGTAAGTCATATCAATAATAATTATCTTCCCAAATGTCTATAAATTTCTTTAAACTGCGTGCTTTCATATTTTCTATTTTATATCTATAAATTTTAATCCTTCCAAACTTCTTTTCTTGGATTAAATCAAGATCTTTAAGGTATTTTAGGTGTTTCATGACATTAGAGTAATTTAATCTAGTCTTATTAATAATCAATGAAATTGTTAATTCATTGTTCTTAGCTAATGCTTTTAATATTTTAACTCTGGCTTTTGAACCAAGAATTTCTTCAATTAAATATTTTTCTTTAGAGATGATCATATTTACACTTTTAATCCTTTCGATTTTAGTATCTCAATAATTATATCCTCTAATTTCGATAAATTTATTTCTGGAATTTGAATTAAGGCTCTTCTCCCTTTTATTTTTTCACCTATAATTTCAATCATGACAATACTTTCTCGCTTAAACTCCTGAAGATAATTCCAAAGTTGA
Organism: Promethearchaeota archaeon; assembly: GCA_048940605.1. Classification (GTDB taxonomy): domain Archaea; phylum Asgardarchaeota; class Lokiarchaeia; order Sigyniarchaeales; family SOKP01; genus Loki-b32. The sequence goes on along the minus strand of JBHLOJ010000013.1, from coordinate 9,691 downwards.
GAATTTGATCTGGGACTCAAATCTAAATTTTCACATATAATTCGATATCTTCTTAAAATACCTAAGAATGAGATTGCTGTTTCATGATAATTTTTCAATCCCTTTACAATAGAAATCATAAACAATAGTTTATGTGAAGACATAAACTTTAAAACATCAAGAGTTGAGAATGGTACCATCTCTTGACTTCCAAGTCTAACACACTCAGTATTTATAAATTTTAAATTCCTGCCTTCAGCGATTTTAGCCGCTTTCCATAAAATATTCAACCCATTCCGGATATCTCCATTAATATATGTTGAATCAACAATCAGTTTAATTAAATCATCAGCTATAACGTTTTCTTTTAAACTAAGATTAGCTCTATATTTTAGAATGTCAAACATCTGTTCTTTAGAGTAATTACTGAATTTAATAATATTTCTTTGTAATGTACTTATAGTGCTGTAGTCTAAATTGTTTATACATGATAAATCTCTTACAATTCCTATAATTGAGAGTCTTTCTTGAAAATTTACCGAATCATCGTTAATTCGGGTTAAGGAATAAATCAGGTCTTCTCCCTTATTTATGAGGTAACTTAATTCATCCAAAACAATCAATATATGTATATCTTGCTGATTCAGAAAATCAATAAGGATCTCTAATAAATCCTGAGGAGAGTAACCTCTTTTTGGAAAATTCTTTTTGATTAGTCGAATAATTTTAATTAAGACTTTATAGCTTGTTCTTTCCTTTCGACAATTAACATGGACATATTTGATAACAATATTTCTCTCAGCTGATACTTTTTTAAGAATTTCTCCAAAATATTTTATCGTTACAGTCTTTCCAATCCCAGTTTTTCCTGTTATTAAAATTTTTCTAGAAATTGAATTTGGATCCGTTATTAGGGTTAAAAATAATTGTGATAATAAGGATAATTCTTTATCTCGGTGTGGTAATCTATTAGGAATGTAGTTCATATCAAGTTTGCTTTCATCTCGAAATAATGATGGCTTTTTTAGCAATTCTTCGAAATATTCCATAATAGCAACAAAATAATAAGAATTTATTTTAAATTTAAAAAAAGATCGCTTATAATAAAATACGGAGTCATAATTTTTTTATTATAATACTAAGAGAGATTAAGAGGATCTCAAACTATCAAATAAAGAATAATTCAGATATCTCTTTTGAAATTATTGAACAGTATAGATATGAATTAATATAACATTATTCCGCAAAAAGATAGGATAATAATCTCAAATTTTTTTATTAATATGTGAAATCTATTTAAGATATAGTCTGAATGAATTTAATATTTAACAATAATCTCAGTTAATATTTTTTTCCTTTCTTTCTTGAATTTATATAATAAGGGTAGTGACACCAATAATGACATTACTGAAAGTACCGTAAATAATAGTACATTTGACTTTAACATTATTTTTTTTTTAAAATCAATCATATTTAGATTTAAGGAAATTGTTTTATTTTCTAAATAAATAGTCCCATTATACACAAAATTTAGTTTTATATCCTCAATATTTGAGGTAAAGTTCAGTAAACTATAAGGTATAGATACTAATAAGAAACCAAAAATATCGGTACTATATAATTGTGTGAAAAATGAGGTTTGATTCCATAAAATCTCCAATCTAATAATTTGCTTATCAAGTGGTATAATTGACCCGTTAAAGAAGTAATAATACTTTAACTGAATCACCAAATCTTCATTTTCTGCTAAATTCTCGTTATAATCAATTATATCAACAAATACAGGACTTTTGTCAAGCCAAATTTCGTATTGGAATAAGGTATCATTATAAACTTTATTTTGTAAAAATTTAAACGTTAATCTATTCAAACCTATATTTAAATGACTCACTGAGGATATAGTTATTTGTATTATTCCCAAATAACTGGTGGTGAAATTTTTTTGAAATATTACTGAGTTATTTACACTAATCATGAAAAATATCGATTGATTACATAAAAACGTATTATTTTCAAGAAATTCATCATAAAATTTTGCTGTAAAAGTTAGATCTTCACCATATTTTATTCGATCTCTAAATCCATTCAAATGACATAATGGGATTCGCTTAAATATTGTTATTTCCCTAGTTTCTATAGGAATAAGCCGAAATAAATCCTCACTCTCCCAGTAATAATACATAAATCTTATAAGAACAATATTAGAGTAGTTTAAAAACATTATTTTCAAATTTGTAATATTTATTATCCACGATTCTGTGAATAGACCAATTTCATGATATTCTGAAGAATTCCAAATAAGGTTATCTAAAGAATCATAAATATGTATTTGAATAAATCCATCCTCAGTAAAAGGGTTGTAATCTAATTCCCATGACGCATTAATCCTAATTTCTTCATTTGCATAATAATTATCTTTGTCTACTTCAAAGAGTAATAAATTACAATGAAAACCATTTGCATTTTCAAAAATAAAAGGAATTTGAATAAGAAAAACAAGCAGAATCAGAAATAATTTTTTTTTCTTCACATCATAAATTTCTGTGTTAAACTATAAAAACCAATATAATTACAAAAAAATTTATTTTACCAATAATTTGATTTCAAAAGGATAAATGTTTAAAGAAAGTTTTTAGTATGGGAAAAGTAAGAACTATTTTAATTAAAAATGTATCCAAAGAACTAATCAATAAGTATCCAAACGTGTTTACCACCAATTTTGAAGAAAATAAAAAGCTTTTGGATAAATACCTTGAAGTAGATTCAAAACATTTAAGAAACCGTATTTCGGGGTACATCGTAAACTTATTAAAAATAAGAAATCGAGAATAGTATTAATGTTATTGTCATAATTATATTGAATATTTTCACTACAATAATTATTGAAAAGGGATAGAAATTAACGACGATATTAAAAAAATGGCCGATCTTCTTAGATCTGGGTATACTATGCTGAATATTGCTTGTCCTGTTTGTAATAATCCTGTATTTCGAAATAAAGAAGGGGAGAAATTTTGTCCTAGTTGTAACAGAAAAGTAGTCGTTATCAACGATCAGATCACTCAAAACTTAGAAAACAAAGAAATTGCTTCCGTAAATATTCAAAATAGAGAATTTTTGATTAATAAAGATGTTTTAAAATCATTAAATGAAGTTATTCTAAAGAAATTGCAGTGGATAACAGAAAAATTAGAAACGGAAACTCAACTGGAATTAATAAAAAATTATACTGATATCTTGACAACTCTTTATGACCTATTAAATAAAATTACATATTCATTACGGAATAATAAGAAGTCAAATCTATAATATTTGAATATTATCTAAATTAATAAATGTCATTTTATTGACATTTTCACTTTATTTGTATTGAAAAAATAAGGATTAATGCTTCTGCCGGGATTTGAACCCGGGTCCCAAGGGTGAGAGCCTTAGATGCTTGATCTTAATCCTATCTCATTATAAACAGAATTTAAATTGACCGGTCTACACTACAGAAGCTTTTTTTATCTTTAATTTCATATTAATATAATTTCTATAATTCAAAATATTTAAAAAATTTTAATTCTACAGAATATAATAATTGTTACAAATAAGAAACTTCAGACTCATTTAACTTATTGAGCTTTACGTTTGAAGATTCAATAATGTTAAGTATCCAAAAAGAAAGGCTTTAAAAGATTTACATAGTGATCTCTAATCGAATATTCAGCAATACGAGTAGATTCAGAAATTATCTTTTGGGTTAACACTGCTTTCTGTTTGAATTCTTTTGCCAATAATTTATCTGCTAAATAAATTATAGCAGCTGTCAAAATAAAGGGATTTCTACCACCTCGATGCCATATTGGTAATTCTTTCAGGATTTTGCGACATTCTTTAACTAATTTATTTTGGAATTCATTTTTTGACCAAAGAACTCCTTTTTTTACTAATCTCTCTTGCAAATCTTTGTGATTTATAACTTGATTGATTAATCTTATAACATAATCTTCACTTTTATGAGGAATTGATTCATTATTTAAATGATGTTTGTACTTTATTCCATCTCGTAGGATTAACCTAGGATTAACACGATGCCCAAAATTTTGAAACGCTTTTGCAATTTCATTAATAGTAATAGGGGCATTATGATACTCTTTCCTAACAGCGTGAAAAATACAAAATGCAATTAAAGAAATATTATTAATAACTTTTTTTTCATTTTTAATTATTTTTTTATAATAATATGCTGCATTATTGCGTAAATTTTTATTTAAGTTTAGATATAATGTAATTTTATTTAGTATATTAAAAATCCTATATTCTGTTTCATGATTTTTAATTCTTAAAAACTGAGCATAATTTTTTTTTAACCTTCTAAATAATTTCTGTTCATTAGGAGGTAAAGGTTTCCCTGTTTTATCCTTTAAATATTTAGAATTTTCAAAGTCAATAAATGAACCTAAACCGCCTATAAAGTCTGTTCTTTCCCCCAACGCTACATATTGTTTATTTAGATTACTTATTTCGTTTATCTTATTAAAAATAAATGAAGATGCTTTAAATGTACCATTAATAACTAGACCACATTCGTTACAAATCATTTCAAAGCTATTAAGGATAATATTTCCACCACATTCAGGACACTTTTCATTTGAATTTGAGTTAATTTCTTTTTCACTAATATTAAACACTAGTTCTGTTTAGTTTTAGATATAAAATTTCTTGCCGATTTTATTTTAACTACGTATATCAATTGTAGGGTTAGAGGGAATATTTTTTCTGATTCAGCAAATCTTTATCCTTAGGGAAAGAGGGAGAGATAATGAAAAGTAAAAAAAAAGGGATTTAAAATGTCAGGTTTAGAAATATTTAAAACAAATTTATATGTGTTTAATATTTTCACGGAGGGATTAAATGAAAACGGGTCAAAATTATGGCCATATTAAAAAGATTCCTGATTATAATATAGACTTATTAAGCGAAATACAGAGAAAGTTAAATGAGAAATTCCAAGGTAAAAGAGAGATAATGTATTCAGATATCATTAATTTGATAATAAGAGAAGGTAAAGTTGGAGAAAATTATAATAATTTAATTTTGTGGTGCAATTACAAGATTAGGTTAGGAGAAACATTTGTAAATATATAATTATCGATAATATAATTGATATATCTTATTTAAAATTAATTTTGTATAAAAGTTAAAATATCAAAAAGGAATTATAAATACTTAATTATAATAGTATTAAATTATTTATTTTAATAAAAACTAGAAATATTTTTGGTACATCACTAATTTTATTCTAAAATAATCAATGGAACAATTTGTTTACTTTATAATTTATTTATTAAGGTAGAATTTTCTATGGTTCGGTTCACATCAGATCATAAGGTTTATATAAAGATCCTCTATTGGGGTATGGCAGGTTCAGGAAAAACTACAATTGTCGATGCACTATATAGATTAACAAAAGAAAATGAAAAAGACATTGCTCCAACCGGTAATTTAACAAAGATTTCAATGGCTAGTGGTTCAACCCTTTATTTTGATAGAGGGATTTTTATGTCTACGAAACAGAAAAGCAGAGGAAAAGTTTTTTATCATGTATATACCGTCGCAGGACAAAGAAGGTTTTCTCCCTTAAGAAAAAAGATTTTTAAAGGAACAGATGGAGTCATTTTTACTGTAGATTCACAAACTCATTTTTTTGAAGATAATATAGAATCATTAAAAGAATTGAAGAATATTACGAGAGGGAAATTAATTAAAGAAATCCCTCTCATAATTATGTTAAATAAACAGGATTTAACGGAAGTAATTGGAGAAGAGGATTTCAAGCAAGTATTAAAAGATGAAAAACTATGGTATGAACCAGGAGATGAACTATATCGATGGAATCCTATTATTTATAAAACATGTGCTCTATATGAAAAAAGAAGTAATCTGTATCGTAGTTTCTCTGAATGCGCGAGGAGAACTGGTGTCTATCAGATATATGGTGATGGCAAAGCTCCAATCGGAGAGGATTTTAAGGATTTTCGTGAGTTTTAAAATACTAATAATATATTTTTTACTTATTTTAGCATTTTGGTAGCAATCCTAATATCAAATTATTAATTAAATAATTTAAAATATAAAGGAAATTTAAGGTTGTAAATATTCGATGAAAATGACTGGACAAGGATGATCTACGAAAAGTAGGAATGATAACTTATAGTTACTTTGAGGATTATAAAAACCTTAATCCCTTTAAATAAATTTTACAAGATTTAAATAAAATATAAAAATATTCATTCATTATAATCAATTAATTTTAACAATTATTAAAGTGAATAAAGAACGGGTTTATATAATAGAATAAAAGATAGTTTATCTAAGCAATTTTCAATTTTTCAACTGATTAGCGTCTTAGGAATTGATGTTTCTGAAGTAAGGAAAGTTAGAAACTTATTAAACCAATTTGTTTTGTATGGTTATATTAAAAGAATTTCAAAAAATATGTACCAAAAAATTGAAGATTAAAAAAGAAAGTAAAAATTACCTACTTACTTCTAAATTTAATATCAGTTGGGGGAAAATAAATTTAATTAACTGACTGAATGAATCCAAAACACCTTCTCCTTTTATAGCTGTTGTTTTTTTTAAGGATATTTGCTTAAATTTTAAATATTTAATACATGAAAGAAACGCAGTCTCTTGCAATTTGTTTGTTTCAGTTAAATCAGATTTGTTTAATGATATTACAACAGGAATATTGTAAATTTCGCTACCAAACAAAGTTTCTAGTTCAGTCCATGACCTTAAATTATGTTCCAAGCATTCCTTTTGAGAATCAACCACAAATATTATTCCATCCACTCCGTTTAAGGTCGCTGGTCTTGTACTGGCATAAAAATCCTGACCAGTTGCGGAATAGACTAAAAATTTTAAGTTCCATTTAGCACCTTTAAACTTTAATACACCAAAATCAAAAAATAACGTTCTACCTACTGTACTCTCAATGGATTTTAATGAGTTTTCTTTTTTAAAGCAAGAAAACAAAAATCTCACTGAAGTTGTTTTTCCTGACATCGCTGGTCCGTAATAGACTATTTTAACTTGTAAGGTTTTATTTTCAAAATCAAATATCATGTTTAATTCTAACCCCATAGTGATACAATTTTATCACCTACAAATGATTTCTTACCGTCCTCGATCAAATCTGAAAAATCTTCACCCCACTCCTTATTAATAAATGATATTATTCTTTCTATTGGGGCTTCTTCATAATCTATTGTTTCTAGTAAAGTTTTACTCCCAATTTTTGTATAGATTTCAATATCATTTAACAAATTTAGCCTAGATAATATGAAAAAAGCTCTTTTGGAACCGGAATAGAAATTCTGAATTTCCCTTTTGAATATATTTCTTTTTAATTCACTTTTTTCAATCTCAAAATCTAATAATGTTTTTATTAAATCTTTATCGAGTTGATTTGAAGTAATTTTATCATTTAAAACACGCTTCATCTTAATTATTGATTTTTCAGTGTCTTGTGAAATTTTCTTAAATATATTTTCTTCAAGTGTTAGATCTAATGATTTTAAATCCATTTGTTCTAAATCTATTGAAAAATTATTTGAATAGAAAGAAATATATAGAATAATTCTAGCTTTTCTGTTAATAAAATCCTTTAATTTAACTAAGTCTTCTTCTCTTTTCGGAACTACTATTCCAATAAGCCAAGAATCAATATTTTTAAAAGTATTTAAAGCCTTAATCCCTACTTCGCAAGGGCATCTTATATGGGCTCTTTGATAATTATAATCTATATTTTCATTTGCAATTAAATCCTCATATTCTTCTAAAGATATAAAGTCTGTGTAAAAAACATAATCTCTTCGAAAATGGACAAGTTCAGATAATTCAATCAAAAAGTTATTCATTTCTTCCGAATTATCTCCTATAACGATTATTGGAATCCTATCTAATAAGCAATAAAGGATTAATGAGATATAGCGCCTTTTGAATTTATCTAAGATCTTGAAAAAATTCATTTTACATCACTATCACTTTATCACTAATTCTCCTAACATCCTTTTAATGTCAAAAGTTTGCATACCTTGAATTTCGGATGCTTCCTTAATAAGATTACTGATCTTCTTTGTAAATTGTGGAAGAATTAATCTTATGAGTCCTAGTTTTTGCCTGTTTTTTCCTATAATAGCACTAAATATTGATTTTCCTAATCCCTCAATAAATTGAAAAGTATGTTGACAATCAAGTAAAATACTCTCAGCATGCATTTTTTTTAATAACCATGCACATCGATTGGCTGTTTGAAAGAGAGAATAACTCATAGCAGAGGTGTTATCTAATATCTCTGTATTCACTTCAATGTTCTTTAATAATTTTGAAGCAATAAAACCACCTTCAATTGTAATAAAAGCATATTTTAAATCAGGTACCATCTTGGAAATATTGTTCATCGCTTTTTTCAATTCTACTGATATAGTTTTTGAAAAGCTTAATGAAAATGGAGACAATTTGAAATTTAACTGCTCATTTTCTTTAACATTGAAACCCTCTATTATATTTTGAATCTTTTGGCTATTAAATTGAATTAAAGGTGGTTTAAAAGTCTCTCCTGACGTTATTAGACTAGTTTTAATTTTTCTCAAACATTCACTAGTTTGAAGGAAAATACCCCCCAAATTAATATTAGGTTGAGCAGTAATAGCTATGAAAAATTCATGTTTATCATCTAAAATACCTTGTAATTCTAAAATCCTATTTAATGAGTTATGTACAGGACTATTCAATGGTGCAATTAAAATTTTAGCTTTTTTTCCCTCTATTAATATATACTTTAAATCTCTAGGGTGTAAATGTATGCCTACATTAAAAATAGCGCTGGTAGCGGAACTTACATTGAATATTTCATCTTTGGAAAACCACACTCCTGTTGATTGAATTGGATTTCCATCTCTCTGAGTCAAAACTGCATTCTCTACACCTTTTATTTGCTTTATTTGGTCTAAATGGATTCCGATTTTTTCATTGAGCTGCATATTAAACAAAAAGATCTATTTTTGAAATGATATCATTTTATTTTAATAGAGATTTTTAAACTACGAAAATTTAATAATCTAAACTTGTATCTGCTAAGAAAAACAAAAAAATTTAAAATATATCATGCCTTTAATATATATTAGCAAATCGCATCTTTACCGGTGTAAGCTTGGATTACGGTAAATATCCGTTAAATGAAGAGTGTTATCATAGATGCGGTATAAAAAATGTGGTTATATTTTAACTAATATAACTGAAGAAAGTTTAATTAATTCCCCAATTAAGTTAGAATACCAAATTCTAAAATTAGCTATGTGATATACTTCACAATATGTTAATTCCGGTTGATCCTGCCGGACCCGACTGCTATTTGGGTGAGGATAAGCCATGCAAGTCGAATGGGATACCTAAATTTCCCATGGCAGACTGCTCAATAACACATGATCAACTTACCCTATAGAGAAAAATAACCTCGGGAAACTGAGGATAATGTTTCATAGTTGAAAAGGCTTGGAAAAGTTTTTCGACCAAAGGGATAAGAAAAATGGTTCTTATCCGCTATAGGATAGGATCGTGGTCGATTATGGTCGTTGGTGAGATAATGGCTCACCAAGCCGATAATCGATAGGGGCCGTGAGAGCGGGAGCCCCGAGATGGGTACTGAGACAACGACCCA
>JBHLOJ010000126.1:0-8917 GCA_048940605.1 Promethearchaeota archaeon | reverse complement strand
TTGAAAAGTTCCCTAGAAACATCTGTTTCGATAACAGATTTTATTTTTTTAATAATTTTGTTTATTTCGAAGTGAATTAATCCTATATTAATTCTTTTAGGAAAAATAATTTGTAAAAGTACATTTGAGAAGATTCTTGTTATTAGAATAGTAATATCATTATCAAAATTATGATCTATTCCCGTATCAATTGTAATTTGCTCCAATAATTTATTATTATTAATAATTTCTATGCCTCTCTCAGCCATAGATAAAATACTGGCGGATATTGCTGCGAAATTGTAACTTACATCTTCATCTTCATTGTCCGGATTACTATTTAAAACAATGACTAAGCCATCTTCAGTTATTAGGCTAGAATCAAATATATTAGTATTGGTAATAAAATCATTTAATAAATTTTCTAATTTATCTTTGATTTCAGACAATAATTTCTCCCTTTACCTAATTTTATGATCGTGATATAATATAATATTGATTTTTTCAATAAATCTTTAAATTTAAAAAAAAAATTTTTTAATTATTTTTTTATCATTATTTTACCCTAATACCATCTTTATTTTATCAAGAGCTGCATTTATCTCGAAATCTATTAGACCTACTTTTGCATCTGCAGGTGCCATTGCTATTAATACAGCTTGAGTTAATTGTTGTAGGAAAATTAATTTTTCGGAACCAGAAATAATAATTGATCCTGTTTTTCCTGATTTTAAGGTATCAGTAACTCTACTCCCTACTGATGTTAAAGCAGCTGTCATAGCTGCTATTGCTCGTTCGTCAATATCTTTATGTAAAGCACTTGCCATCATCTGTCCTTTTAATGATACTAGAGCGCTATTAGAAACTTCGGAATTCTTTTCTAAATCTAACAATATTTCTTGAATTTTCTCTTCTTTGGCACTCATTTTTTTCCCTCCTATTTAATCTTTTTTCTCATAATATTCACATGTATCCTTTTCTTTCGCAGTAACATAGATGTTTTTCTTCTCGCACCATATTAGACCTTCAGAATTTTCAACTCCAGCAAACTTACAATCTGATTTAGCCATATTTTTCATCTCTCCTAATTTATTCTAACTTTACAGTAAAGATTGATGTATTCTCTTCAGGCTTCCACTGGCAAGATTCGATATAACCGACTTTCCCTGTTTTTTCTTCAATTGTGCCATATAACATTGACATAAATGGGCAAGGAGGTATAAAATCTCGATCATTACCTCTAAATACTTTTGTAGCTGAAGCAAAGATACATTCTCCAAGATCAATTATAAGTTTATCATCAGAAATGTTTAGAATATTAGCTCTTTGGCAAAAACCAAGTTCCTTTACCTTTTTAACAAAACTCTCACTAATAGTTTGAACATTGTTGCCTTCGAATATCATTCCAGCATCTTTCAGAAGGGTTTTTGCACTATTTTCAAAAACATTTGCACATTCATTCCAGACTAAAGGAATATTTAAGCCCATGTTTATCATAGCTTTTCCCATTGCAACTAATGTTGCATTTGAAATATCTAACAATTGTTTATAATTTGTCATTATTCGTCAATTATTTGTCTTTAAGTTTATATTTTTTATAATTTAGATTTTTTTTTTAAATATTTTTTTAAAACTAATATTTTTCATACGAAAAATACATAAAGTAATTTGTATTTAAATCTTTTCATAAGGAAATATCACCTTACCCAAATATCCATCGTAAATACATTTAAATAAAAATAGTTTATTATGTTTGTCATTACCGTTGATAACTTTTCCTAGAAAAAAAGATTTAAATAAGGGAAGTGATATTAATAATACGGTATATAAAAGGGACTTCTAGTATAATTAATTTATATAATTTCTTTCCTATAAAAATTTACGTAAAATTATATTTTTTTAAAAAAATTAAAAATAATAAATTTTGAAAGATGGTAAATAACAAAATAAAGATTTTTGTCACTGGATTTTTTAATTCAGGTAAAACAACATTAATTCACACATTAGATGATAAAGCAATTTCTGTAGAAAAAGAATTAAATATCGCATATAATGAAGATAAAACACATACTACTACTGGTTTTGATTTAGCTAGACTGGTTTGGGTGAGACCTAATTTAAATTATGAAACAAATGGTTTAGTTATGAGTAAAACTGAATATTTGAGAGATATGCAAGAGTATTCTGGATGGCACATTATGGATATAGAACTAAAAGGATGTCCTGGACAAATACAATTTACTTCAGTTAGGAAAATTTTAGCAAAAGGGAGTGATGGTGTGATTATGTTAATAGATGGTTGCGATTTGGCAAATATAGGAAATGCATTAGTAATTTTAGAAGAAACTAAAACATATTTAGGCTATTCTGTTCCTATGAAAATTATTGCCAATAAATCTGATAGACAGGATTATAATGATATCGAAATGATAAAGAATTTAATAGGTGAATGTGTATATAAAGGATCAGCTAAGTGTAATATTGGAATAAAAGATGCTATTATCTCTATACTAAAAATTATTTTAAAAGGGAATTCTGAAAGATTTAAAACCAAAGATGGGGTGCCTGTTGCAGATGTATAATTTAAATGAAAGAAATATTGTTGATATTTTAAAAAAGTTAAGAGAACGTACAAGTATCATTACATCTTTATTATTTACCGAAGATGGCTTTCTAATCGCAATGGAACAAGCTAATTTTAATGAAGATGAAGATTATTTTCAGTCTATTGCAGCGATATGTGCAGGTGTAATTTCATTAGCAGAAAATAGCCTTGATAATATAAAAGGTATTAAATTATTGAAACAAATTAAAATCCAAGCTGGAAATCAACTAGATGACTCTGGATTTATGATTATTCTTCAATCAATTACAAAAGAAATCATAATCGCAGTAATTTTCCCCCTTTATTTGAATTTAGGATTAATCTTATTTGAATTAAATCAAACAATTAAAAAATTAGAAAATTACTTTTCCACTCTAACAAAAACTAAAATTCTTGATAAAATAACCAATTCAGTAAATGAATTATAAAGTTGTGTTTATCTCGTCAAATGGCATATATAATATAGCATATAGCAAAAATTAGGCAAATACGGTAAAGAATTTCATTCACATTAAAGAGTCTATTATATGCACATGTATTACTAAAAAGGGTCTCCATATGAAATTGAATTCTTGTATGGGAAAAAAAATCGAACAGAATGTTAACCTTGAAAAGTCTGGTGAGAATTTTGGTTGTAATAATCAACATTTTAGCAAAATAAATGACTTATCTTTGAAAGAAAATGTAAATTCCAAGAATAAATGTTCATTTTTGAAAAATTGTATGTCGAGTCTAAATCTTTCACCGAGAAAGTATAAATATCAAATTTATCGAAAGAATGAATTAATGTTTGAATTTTTTGAAAAATGTAATAATCAAAATGATTGGCATTATGGATTTCAAAATAAAACTCATTATCTTTTGAATGGATTTAATGAATTAATTGGGTGTTTGAATTTAATATTCTTATCAATTTATAATGACAAATCTATACTCTATTTAGATACAATTGAAATCAGAAAAAATTACAGAAGAACGGGATTAGGTTCACGATTAATGAAATTTGTGATTGAACATACAGTAAAAGAATATGAAAATTTTTATATTTTTCTATTAGTATTAAATTGCGAGCAATTCAGATTGAAATTCTTTAGTCAATTCGGATTCATTCCTGTAAAGTTAAGAAAAACCGAAATTGGAACTCATTGTATAATGAGTTATCCATACGATAAAAATTCTAAAATATTCTGCGAAAGAATGTTTGAATATTTTAATTGGAGAGAAGAAAAGAAAGAGTTCATATCTTCAGACTGTAAATATGCTTATAATCCTAACCCAACTGGTCTCTATTGGTGTGCTAAAAAATATATTTATGTAACAGGGTTGGAAAAACAAAGTTGTAAATTCTATCAAAAAGAAAAAGAAATAATCAACGAAAAAAAATTTCTGGATTTTAAAAAATTATTAGAATAATATTTGGTTTTATTGTGAGGATATGCGGGAAAATCAGAAAAATTTACATGCTCAAGATTTAAGACCAATACTTGACTCAATTCCTGATGAATTAATGATTTTAAGTAAGGATTTTACAATAAAAGATGTGAATAACACTTTTTGCCAAAAATATAAGGTAAATAAAGAGCAAATTATAGGAGATAAATGTTTTAAGGTAATTCATGGTATGGATAATGTTTGTGAAATATCAGAATGTAAATGCCCAGTTGTAAATGTTTTAAGGACTGGAAAGTTTAATGAATCTGCTCATAGCCATCATTTTCATGAAAGAGAAATATTTTTGGAGTTTCTAGCTTATCCAATTAAAAATAAAAGAGGTGAAATTGAACAAATCATTAAGATTGGAAAAGATGTCTCTGAATTGAAAAATGTAGAAATTGCTTTAAAAAAATCTGAGGAAAAGTATCGAAATTTTGTCGAAAATTTTCCATATTCAATCATTTTATTGGATAATGAAAAAAAAATATATGATTGCAATAGTTCAGCTGAATTATATCTAAATAGAGACAAGCATAAATTAAGGAATTGTTGTTTTTTTGATATTATGCGGTTAAATGAACAACAAATCGATTCTTTTAATGAAATATTTCAGAATGTACTTGATGTTGGCTTGATTGAGATAATAGAATTTGAATTTATAAATAAAAATAACAAAAAATCTTGGTTAGAAGCCTTTTTCTCAAGAGTTAATATTGGAGATAACAAATTTATACAGGTTATGTTTCAAGATATTACTGAAAGAGTACTCGCAACAATGATCATTAAAGAAGAAAATAAAAGATTAAGGACTATAAACAAAATAAAAAAAAATATGACTACTAAAACTTCTGAGCAATTAAAAAATCCCTTAATAGTACTATCTAACGCTACTGATATCCTTCTAAACACTTATCGAGAAAAAATAGATCTTGATATGATTAAACTCTTAGAATTAATCAAAAATGAGAGTGAAAAATCATTAGATTTAGTTGGAAAAATAGTTAGCATCTCTAAAATAGATACTGAAAACTTAGTATTAGATCTACAAACTGAAAGTCTGGTTGAGATTATTTTAGAATCAGTTAACTCATTAAACAATAAAAAAAATTCACAGAAATTAATAACCAATATAAATCTTTCTGAAGATTTATATTCTGAAGTGGATAAACTTCGAATTAAACAAGTGATTGAAGAAATAATAACATATATTAGAATAAATACCAATGATAACGATATTATAATTAATCTAAAAAAAACAAATGGATTCGGAAATATAGAGATAAAATCTCAACTATTTCAAAATTTCGATAAGAAGATACTTCAAAAACTTACTTTTTCTAAAAAAATTGTGGACTCACATTTTGGAAAAATTCATCTAGAATCAAAAGATAATGAAAATCAACATGTATTTCAAATTCTTTTACCATTAAAGGAATGGAGAGATAGTCTAATTCACCTTTATATTATTTATAAATCTGGGATACCCTTATTTGATTATACATTTCATCAAATGGAAGGATACAATGATTCTATTTTAATTTCAGGTGGAATTATTGGATTAATGACAATTTTAAAATTAATTCTCAAGGGTGACACTCAAATCAAATCGATAGATCACGGTGATAGAACTATAATATTTAATTCAAACTCTACAAATGATATTATATTTGTACTTATTGTTAAAGAAAACCTAAATCTTTTTAAACAAAAACTGGAACAATTAACTAAAGAATTTGATGCGAGCTTTCAAAATCTTATCGAATCTATAGAACAGTCTTGTTCTGAACAAAATAATTGGAGCGATTTATCTTTTTTAGTTCAGAAATATTTTGGCAAAACCGAATAATATTTAAATTCCATATATATAAAAAGTTCTTTATTTCTGGGTATTGTTTATACTAATTTTTTATGCTATATCTTCCTCCAGATTTTAAAAATTTATTTTTACAAGATTCTAACTTTGATAGAATTTATATGTTTATTATAAAAGTAAGCGGAATTTTAATATAATATCAAAAATCAGTTTAATTACAAAAATCAATGGAGAGTCCTTCTCTAAAAGCAATATTACTTAATAATAGTATAAGTTCAAAAACCTATCTTTGATTAAATAAATATACAATTTTTTGGTTATTTTCATTAAAATTTAAACAATTAATCTTATTTAAAATTAAATAATACGATAATTAGACACGTTTTATATATATTGAGGTTTGATAAAGATTACTTCTGGATTAAAATCTAAAAACGCAAAGGATAATGAAGAGATAATAGAAAAAAGTTTAGATATATGTCCGGATCAATTGATTCTAAACTGGAAATTTATGGATGTTAATAAAAAACTTACTTATGATATTAAAAAATGTATAGGCTGCAGTCTATGTAAATTAATATGCCCCACTGATGCAATTGAACTTGGACCGATTCCAGAGATAGCTCAAGAAATACTTGACGATACCAATCCAAAAATCTTAATTAATCACGAGAAATGTTGTTATTGCATGCTTTGTGCCGTTGTTTGCCCCAATGATGCATTTCATGAGAATATAATGCCTAAAGGACAAATAGATTTGAATCAGTATCCAAGAGTAGGAAAGTTTTATAAAATTGACATGACCAAATGCATCGAAGATAAAAAAAATGATGTTTGTCTCTTGTGTTTAAAAGTAAGAGAGAGGAATCATATAGAGAATTACTTTAAAATCGAAAAGGAATGTCCTACTCACTGTTTCTCAATAGATTCACCCTTAAAAGGAGATGTTATAATAAAAAAAAATATGCTCCATAAGTGTGATCCTCAGGGATGTAAGGCTTGTATAAATATTTGTCCAACAGAATCTTTTTTTATTCCTGAAAAAGCAGAAGATGTTAAAAGATTTGGAAAAATCGCCTGTAACGAAGATGAGTGCTTTTATTGTGGAGCATGTGAAAACTCCTGTCCAGATGACCTAATAATCGTTGAGAGGAAAGAAATTTTAATTGAAGATCCATCAAAGGAAGGAAATTATCCTTGGATTAAAGGTTGGATAAAAAGTATTAAAGAAATCTTACGTAAAAGATTAATTTCTGGAAAAGAACAAATCTCAATTCCTCTTATCGAAGAGGAAGTTAAAAAGATAAAAGAAAAGATTCAAGAAGAAATTCCTCAGTTATCTAAAGAGGACCGAAAAAAATTAATGGAACTAAATGAAAAAGTACAAGCACTCCTTAAATCTTCAAAAATCCGATATTGGATTAAAGATAGAAAAACTGAAAAAATTAGAAAAGAGCTAAATAAAATCTTAAATAATTAATTTTTACTATTTTTTCATTTTAAATACCACAATAGCAAGTACCAAGAATACTAAAGTCAATATTATCATCGTAAGGAAATCAAATAAAAACATATCTAAACCAAACCCATTAATCATAATAGCTCTGCTAATTCTTATTGAATATGTCATGGGAATGAAATATGAAACATATTGAAAAACCACAGGAAATGAATTGATAGGAAAAAGAAATCCTGAGAAAAACATTGAAGGAATTAGAAGCAATGGGATGAATTGAAAAGCTTGCAGCTCATTACGGGCAAAAGCAGAAGCAAAAATACCTAATCCAACGCAGGACATCGAATAGATAAACAGGATAAAAAATAATAAAAGAATATTACCTACAATATGAATTTGGAAGAATAATATTGAAATCGCTAGTAGCAGAGCACTTTGGACTAGTGCTATTAATGAATTCCCTAATAAATACCCTATCATCATTTCTGATTTGGAAGTGGATGTTACCTTAACTCTATACAAAGTTTCCGTCAATCTTTCCCTAGTAAAACCCCCAGTAACCGTTAAAATCATAAATAATAAGAGTGCGAGACTAAGAATTCCCGGTCCAAGAGAATCAATCGGTCTTAGATTTGGATCTCCCGCAATATAGATAAGGTTTAATTCTATATGAGATTCTCCTCCCGAGAGTTCATTTATCACTGAACCAATGGCTTCTGAGATCGCTCCTATTACAGAACTAATTGTCTGAGGATCACTTCCATCAATATATGATTCTATTTGGATCTGATTTGAAAAATTCAGCATGTTCTCAGTAAAGTTTATAGGGATTACGATTAATGCATAATAATCGTTTCCTCCATAGATATGTGAAATCTCTCTTGAAACATTAAAAGTACTTGAGTTTAACAATTTCGTAGCCACTCTTTCATCTTCCTCAAGGAGCTTTATGAATAATTCAGAAAATTGTGTGTCATTTATCCCCATATATGGTATACCTTCTCCACCTTCATCTAAATTAACAATTTTGATAGGTACATGTCTAACAGGTTGTCCAAAGGCATAACCAAAAAGAAACATCATAATGATAGGCATCATAATGAGTAATCCTAACGATCGTTTATCATGTAATAATGCTTGTAGATTTTTTCGTGTAATTGCCATAATCCTCTTTAGACTAATGTTCATTTTCCTATTCCTCCTAACCTTTCTTCTCCTTTTTCTTGTTTAGTAAAATAGATAAAAACCTCCTCCATATCTGGTAATTCTTCAAGGTTTTTTAGTCTTCTAACATTTTCCATTAGCTCTAGAGGTGTTCCGGAGATTAATATCTTCTTATTCATCAACCCAATTCGATCACAATTTATTGATTCTGCCAAATAATGAGTTGTAATGAGAATTGTAACCCCCTTTTCCTTTGAAATTTGCTGAAAATAATTCCAGAATTCGATTCTAAGTTCAGGGTCAATCCCTACAGTAGGTTCATCTAAAATTAGAATTTCTGGATTATGCAATAATGCAACCGCAAGTGAACACCTTCTTTGCATCCCTCCTGAACATTTTGAGACTAACCTTTTTTTATATTCTTTGAGATTAACCAATTCAAGGACTTCTTTGATACGAGAATAGA
>JBHLOJ010000012.1:22220-37785 GCA_048940605.1 Promethearchaeota archaeon | reverse complement strand
GAAGGGGATTTAGTTAAAATTGATTTAGGAGTACATATCGATGGATATCTTGTCGATACTGCATTTACAATAAATTTAAATGAAGACCAATCCCTTGAAAATATTGTACAAGCTACAGAGGTTGCTCTTGACGCGGCAAAAATGTTGGTTAAACCAAAAGTAAATACAAAAGATTTGGGGAAAAAGATTGAAGATATTGTTAGGGGTTTTAAATACAATCCAATCAAAGAACTTGGTGGTCATCAAATTGAGAGATGGATAGTTCATGGTAAAAAACAATTACCAGAATTGGGCTCACAGGGGGGAGATATAATGGAAGAAGGTGAAGTATTCTCGATAGAAATATTCGCTAGTACAGGAGAGGGTTCTGTTCATAATACACAATATTCACATATTTATGAAATAAATCCATATTCTGGGAGAGTTCCTTTACGTAGAAAAGCTTCTAAGCAACTATTGGGTTACGTTAATAAAAATTATAAAACTCTACCCTTTGCTGAAAGATGGCTAGGGAAAGAGTTTAGGATGGGTGTTGCATTTGGGCTTCAGGAGTTAGTACAACAAGGAAAGTTACAAGCTCATTTTGTATTAGCAGAAAAAAAGGGAGTGTATGTAGCTCAATCTGAGGAGACGGTTTTAGTTACAGAAGAAGGTTATGAACAACTTACTTAAAATAGTTTGATCTCTAAAAAACTTGGATTATTTTTATATATCATGGAAAAGTTGAATATTTGCCTTGTCTCTTTAACAATCGCTCCAGATAGCCAAGATGGAGCAGGAAAGTTTTTTAAAGGCATTTTTGACTATCTTAGAAGTCAAGGACACAATGTTAAACTTATTACAGGAAAGTGGAATATTGAACTTAACGATCCTGATATTATTCAATTTGATTTAATCTCAAAACGTTTTCTTTGGGCCCCACAATTTATATTTAAAGCGGTTAAATATCTTAATACTCATAATTTTGACATTTTTCATGGAAATGCGCCCAAAGGGACTTTACCTATTATCTTATCCAATAAAAAAAAATTTATTACCACTATTCATGATCTGGGCCCATTTGAAACAAGTTTCACTTCTATTCCTTTTGAAAGATTTTTAATTAAATTTGCTGCACAAAAAGCAACAATAATTTCTACAGATACCGATTTTATTAAAAAAGAGATAAAATATTTTGTGCCAAAAGTGGATCTTGATAAGATATATACTCATTATGTTGGTATTGAAGAAAATTTTAAGCCATATCCAAGAGAAGCAGAGATTTTAAGGAAGAAAATGAATATAGAAGGTCCAATTCTTTTATATATTGGTAGAATTGCCTTCTATAAAGGTGTAGATGATATCATTGCAGCTTATAAAATTGCGAAGAAAGAAGTACCTAATCTAAACTTAATTATTGGTGGAAAGCCTGATTTTAAGATGGAAAGAAAATATGAAGAATGGAAAGTTAAATACAAAGATATTCACTTTATTGGTTTTGTTAAAGAAAAAGATCTGCCATATTATTATACTTTAGGTGATATTTTCATTACATATTCTTACGCTTCAGAAGGATTTGGCTTAACCCCAATTGAAGCAATTGCTTGTGGAACTCCTGTAATTTGTTCATCAATGATAGCATATAAAGAGATATTACAAGATAATGCCATTTTTGTAACTCCGAAGAGCCCTAATCTACTAGCTGGAGAAATTGTGAATTTATTGAAAGATGAGTCAAAACTTAAAGTTTTAGTAGAAAATGCTCAAAATCATATAAAGAGATATACGTGGAATTCTGTTGGGAAAAAACTCGAAGAAATCTATTTTAAACTCTTACATTAGACTGTCTTTAAAGTAAAATCTAATAATTTTTGAGTATTTTATATTTTACTTAATTTATTTTTAACAAAATCAAAACAAATTTCAATCGGATTTTCATATTGGTCTATTTTCTCTTTGATTGAATTTATTTCGAATCTTCCAGGGGATAGTCCTTGAGTTAGGATCTCTATTGCTCTTTCAATAATTTGATCAGGACTTTTAAGATGCTCTAAAGGAAATCCATTCTTTATTAAAAATTTCTCCTGAGGAGCGGAATCACCTGGAAAGAATTCTATGCTAGGAACATTCAGTAAACTTGATTCTCTTACAATTGTACCCCCACCACTAATAATTAGAGAACCATAGAAACACACATCAACTATATTTGGTAAATATTGAGTGATAATGATATTTTCATATTCTCTTAATTCTTTCAATTTTTTTAAAAGAAATCTTTTTTGCTCTTCAGATCTCACTAAAAGGATATACTTATGATTAGGAAATTCTTTGTAAATAGAGGGTACAAATTTGCTTATTAATGTCTCAGCAGGGTTAAGTTTATCAATAAAATAACTAGCATGAGCAGGTTCACTTCTAATTAAGAGATAGTTATCTTTCTCTAAATCAAACTTGTCCAATACATCTGGATTGGGATTATACTCTGATAACCATGCGATTTCATCAAGACCATTATAACGAATAATTTTCTCTGGATCAGCATGAAGCTTTAAATAATGTTCAATGGGGATACATTCTGGTGTTATAATATTATCTATGAAAGGATGTATTAATTTACAAACAGCTATATTGCGTGGTTCATCATTAATCCCAATTGATGGAATCTGTAAACCGTATGCTATTCGTGTTCCTTCTACTGATAAAAAAGTTACAAAATAATCAGGTGAAAATGGTTTTACTAAAGGAAGAAGATCTTTCAATCGATCTATATATGTTTCTAATTTATTCTCTAATTTTTCCCCTCCATGTTTACCAACCCTTTTATATATTGTACCATGATCATCTAAAATTTGGTATGTCGAATCATAATCTCTTGCAGTAATTAGAAGATCCGATTCTTCATTCACGAATCTCCTAATTAAAGAATGAAACATAATAGCAGTTTTAGGTTGTTCGATATCTATCCAAATTTTTTTTTTCGCAAGGCTCATTTTTATACTATTAACATGCAATATAATTAATGTTTTTCGTGAAAGAATAGAATATTTTTTAGAAATTTTGACGATTTATAGGATTTTCTAATTTTTTATAAGGTTTTAATTAAGGTTATTTTTATTTCCAACAAACGCATGGATTAGATTTGCATTTTATGCACATATTAGGATATTTTTTGAATAGAGCATATTCGAGATCAATATCTAATAAATTTGCTAAAGAGGCTGTCCAAGCAATAATATCTGCTAATTCTTCCGATGCCTTATTGGAATCGATCTCTCGATTCCTTAGAATATGTGCTAGTTCACCAATTTCTTCTATTAACCATATGAAAGTATTTTTAATGCCTCTTGTGTTATCCTGTTCACAATAAAGGTTTTTAATAAGTTTTTGAAATTCTGAAATTTTCATTTAGGATAGGTAAGAATTTAAATTAAAATTAAATTATATATTCTGATTAACCACCACCAGGTGTAAAAAGCCAGTCGAATATATGCATATGTGCTAATATTACTAACACTATTAATGCTATAGACAAAATGATTGTACTTACTGGTCCCACTTTGATACCAATTGAACTATCTTCAAAGAATCTCATTAAACCTGCTCCTCCCATTGGCATAGGGGTACTTCCGCTTCTTCTTTTCTTGCGTCTAGATTGAGTACTACGAGTTGACATGATGTTTATTATCAAAATTTATTAGTATTATAATGAATATAAATAGTGAGAAAAATATAAAATTTTATCCCAACCTTTAAAAATAAATTTTTAATAAATTTTTATAATCTATTTTCATTATTTTTAGATAATTTAAGAAAAGAAAAGATAGAGATATGGCAAAGAGAGGAAAATTTTATCTATTTTTAACAAGTGTTTTACTATTTATTGTAATTCTCTCTTATATGGTAGAGGATTCAGAAATACAATACACAGATTATAATAATGATCTCGGTAAAACTCCAGAAGTCTCTGCTAGCGTGGAAGGTATAGAAAATGTTATAGTTACAAAAGTTGACAGAGAAGCCAAATTAAATAGTTATGGTTTGTTAATTTTTGAAGACTCAATAGATATTCAGAATTTAAATAATTTTCCTATCTCATCAATATTTTTTGGACTTCCAGCATACAATCCTGAAAATTTGGTTTTCTTTAAAGCTACAGGTACGAACGAGAACACATTATTAGCTGAACGTCCTAGTATCATAATGAATGGTTGGGAAATGATTGTCATATATTTTAATTCACCACTCTTACCACATCAAACAACATCTATCGAGTTTACCTATATTTTCAATAACATAATGTCATTCACATTTCTAGACAAACAATATGTAAATACTTTAGTTGCCGTTTATCCAATTTTACCCTATAAGATAAAAGGTGATATCACCGCATATTTTGGGGTTCCTCAAGAAGCCGCAGATGTAGAGGGAGATTGGGGTATACCCATTGTCGAAGTTAATAAACTCTTATATGCATTTGATGATGTCCGTACGATACTTGGAATTGATTATATAACCCCTTTCTTGGAAAATTTAGAGGATCAAAGTGTAGTTCAAATAACTTTTACTATAGAACAAAATACCAAAGCAGAGATAAAAGAAATAAAGCGTGATATATTTATCTCTCCGTGGGGAATAATAAGAGTTAACGAAAAGTTCTTATTAGAAAATCTTGGGGTAATCAATTTTTATACAGTTACAATGAAAGTTCCTAAACATGCCTCAAATCTCAATGTATTTGATGATTTAGGGGAATTACCAGCTGAAGTAGTTGAGAGCTTAGGAAATACAAAATATAAAGAAATTTCAATTAACAATCGTTTTAACATAGTGCCTAATTCAACATTTAGTTTCAATATTGAATATAACCTACCTTTTGAAAAATATGTTTCATTTGATTGGTTCCAAGAATCAATTCAAATCGATTTATTAACTACTATATATGACTATATGGGAAGAGATCAGACTATTAAAGTGATAATTGATGGTTGCTATAATATTGATTCAATTTCTGAACATCCAGATGCTATCAAAAAAACTCGGGGTACAACAGTACTTGTGTATAAATCTGGTTTTGTTTTACCTTTAGAAAGTATGGTAATACAATTTACGTTTACGATTGATCTTTTCGACTTATTGCTAAGACCTATAACTTTTATGCTTATTATATCTATAATTGCATCTATTTATGTTTTAACAGTTAAAGTAAGAAAGAAGGAGCGCGATGTTATTATTTTAAAAAGAGAATATATCCCAGTTAATGAAATCCGAGAATTCTGTTCCTTATATGAAGAAAAAAATGCTTTAATATTAGAAATACGACAAGCAGAAGAAGACACAAGAAGAAAGAAAATAGCTAAAAAGAATTATAAAAATATATTGGATAAAAATACATCCAAAATTGAAGAAATACAACAAGAAATAAATCCTTTTAAAAAGATTTTATTAGAAACTAATGTTACCTTTGAAAATGTTATAAAGAGGTTAGATCTTCTGGAAGCAGAACGAATTAGTGTTAAAGATAGCTTAAATCTTTTAGAATCTCGATATAAAAGAGGTAGATTACCCTCTAGAGCCGCCTATCTAAAACTATCTGATGATTTCAAGAAAAGAAGAAGAAAAATAGAAAGAAATATTGATAAATTAATTCAGCAATTGAGAAGTTATCTCCTATAAAACATTTTTGTTGTGTAAAAATTCATGAAACCATGGTTATTTGACATATTAGCATGTCCTATTGACAAATATTTTCCATTACAATTATATATTTTTGCTTTTGAAACAAAAGATGAAGAATTTCAAGCATTTATTGATATATATGAAAAAAGAGATCTAACTTTTATAAAAGAACAGAAAATTATTGAGCTATCTCAAGAAAAAGATATCCTTTTCCTAAAAGATAATGTTACTATAGAAAAATCTCCTATAAAATCGTATCTTGGATTAATTATTTCAAGTATTAATGAACTAGATAATATCTTTGATAAAACTACTAATACATATAGTGAAAAGTGTTTTAACATAATAAAGAATGAAATTAAACTAAAAATAGTTGATTTTCTAAATAATTTCAAAGTCAACAATATCGAAAATATCTTTCCAGAGTTATTTTTTCTAAATAAAATGAAAGTAGAAACAGAAATTAAATCAGGTCTATTATTTTGTGATAAATGTAATCGTTGGTACCCTATTATAGATACTATACCACAAATGCTCCCAGATCAATTTAGAGATAAAAAAAAAGAAATTGAATTTCTTAAAATCAATAAAAATTTATTGGATGAAGAATTTTTTAATCAAAACCTTAAACCATTTAATTTATAATAAAAGAGCCCGGTGGTGTAGTGGCCAAGCATTTGGGGCCTTGAACCCCGCGACCACGGTTCGAATATTAACAAGAATGCTTGTTAATTGAAATTCCGTGCCGGGCTATTTTTATATAAAGAAAATGGATAATGTTCAATGTATAATACTATTTTATATAAATAGAAATAGTCTAAAATGATATGTCTCATCTTACAGAGCTAAATTGGAGTTTTTTAGAAATATTTTATCTAATAATTCTTTTCTTTATTGGATTTTTTGTAACTTTAAAAATTCTCCCTTTTATAATAAAATTTATGAAAAGAAAAGATTATATTGGCTACGATATACATAAAAACGCTCAACCTAAAGTACCTGAATCTGGTGGGATTGTTTTAGTTATCGGTTTTACTATAACTTCAATTTTCCTAATGCTATTTTTTCCAGAAATAATAAGTGAAACCCTAATTTTTCTTTTAACTGTTGTTAGCGCAGGAATGATAGGATTTATTGATGATAGAAAAAAATTAAGATCACGATATAAAATTACATTTTCAATTTTTTGTGGTAGTGCTATTTTTTTCGCGAATTTTTTTGGTTTTATAACAATCTCTTCACCGACAATTCCTTTTCTTGATAAAACCAGATTAAATATTATTTATCCACTCATCATACCTGTAATTGTAGCTGTTTTTGTAAATAGCGTAAATATGTTGGAGGGTTATAATGGAGAAGGTTCTGGAACTTGTTTAATTGTTGTAATATTTCTGTTTATATGCGGATTAATATGGAATTCTGCTGAAGCTGTGTTTTTTACCATTCCTGTAATTGCAGTAATAATCCCTTTTTTTATTTATAATAAATACCCCGCTAGAATATTTCCCGGAGATGTAGGAACTCTAAGTATGGGGGCTATGATTGCATGTATTATGTTTTTTGGATCTCTTGAAGTTGCTACATTTTGCGCACTTTTAACTCATATATTTAATAGTTTTTATGTGATTAATTCTGTTCGTGGGTTTTTTGAAAGTAGTGATATTCATGAAGACAAAAGTGATATTATATTACTTAAAGATGATCGAATACAAGCATCAGATAAGAGAGATGCGGCCCTAACACTACCTCGATTAATACTAGCAAAAGGGCCATTAACAGAACCAGAATTAGTAAAAAATTTCTATGCTCTTTCAACTATTTGTGGGTTTTTTTCTATTGCCTCTATTATCTTTTTACAGTTTTCCATAGGAAATTATGAATTTATTGTTCTTTTAGTTTCAATCTGTATAATTGCTATTCCTACTTGTTTTTTATTATATAAATTCCCTAGAATCAGGGGAATTACAGTACAGATGATCATTTTGCTTATGTTTATAACATGTTTTTTAGCTATTATTGAAATTTTTGTTATGCCTTTGCCAATTAAAGATATTGGATTTGGTGTAATAAAAATTCCCGTTAATCTCTTAATTTCTTTTCTTTTAGTTGTTCCAGGATTACTTATTTGGTATTTACTTGCTATTAAATATTTTTGGTCAGTAATCAACAAAATGAAAATTAAAAATAATATAAATTAAAAATTGTTGAGATTCGATATATTTTCAAAGAAATCTAAAAATCTAATTCATTTTAGTTTACAAGGAAAAAAAAGTTTAAAAAAGTGAGGTCTAACAGTTGAAAAAAATTTTCAGAACCTTATTTTTCATAATATATCTTCTTGCATCGATAGGATTATTTGTCACATTGAATTCTACATTTTTCCACTTTGAATGGTTAGAACTTATATTTGATTGGAGTTTTTTAATAACTATTTTCCTGTATTTATTAACAATAGAAGAGTTTTATCACTGGGTTCGCAATAATAAAAGAAGTGAAATGAGTGATCTTGTCGCAATAGCTTTTTTCTTTTTCCTTATTTTTTTCTTTTCTAAGGACTTCCTAACGTCATTAATGGGGGCGTTCTCAATTTATCTATGGATTGGAATTTTTGAATTAAAAGAGTATCCAGTATTAAATAAAATTTTAATTATCTCATTGGTTACTTATAATATTATATTTATTGCCGGTATCCTTTCTTTCTATCAGGAAAGTCCTTTTTTTATTAATACTGCTTTTGCATTTTCTTTCTGGATAATACTAATTATGGGATTTTTATTATTTGGGAGAAAATATATAATTGTGTGGAGGTTTATGAGCCCGGAATATTTAACACTCTTTTTATATATAATAGCTTGGCTAGCAGTCGTGTTTATTGATCAATATACCGCTCTTAGCTTCATTAATAATAAACCCTTAATAACCAATCATTTTACCATTCTTGATTTGTTTATGAACATATATTTTATCCTAATTTGTATGAATTGGTTAATATATTTCGTATCTGGAGTAATATTAGACAAAATGCTTGGAATCAAGAGAATAACAGAAAATATTATGCTAGAAAAAGTAGAAAAAGTGAAAAACGATCTTGGGATAAAAGGTAAAGTAAAAGTTGGTTATGGAAAGTATCCAATTTTGAATGCAATGGCTTATGGTTCTTTTTTTGATAAAAGAATTGCAATAATAGCTGAGGATATAAATCAAATTCCTAATGATGAGTTGAATGGTATTTTAGCCCATGAACTGGCACATACAAAAGGAAAACACACCTTAATTCTAACTTGCATCGCTTCTGGGGATCTAATTTTTAGGATGTTTTTAGGTTTACCAGCTACATTATACGATTATACTTTCGGTAAACCTCAGATTCCAATGATTATTTTTATTTTTTTAAATTTAGCATTATATATACTCCTTTTTATATTTGTAAGAATTTTAGAAGGAAAAGCAGATTTAAAAGCCAAAAAAGCAGGATATGCAAATGAACTTGCGAAAGCACTTTATAATTTAGAAAGCTTTTATGCCACTGGACGAGAAATTGGATTTAATACTATGCTTCTATGTGATGAGAAAATTACAAATGATAATCAATTATTAGATTACATGAATACAGCTATTTATCTAAATCGGTCAATTATTAAACCATCACGAATTTCTCTCTTAGGGAATTTCATTAATTCACATCCTCCGAGCTATTTAAGAATTGCTACTATTTTGGGGGATGAATTAAAACCAAGTAAAGAAGCTATTCTTCCTTTTATTTGTTTAAAAAAATCAAAACAACAGAAATATGCCAGAAAATTCGAATCTGCACGGCAAAAATTTAAAACTATAGCAAATAGCAAATTCAAGGAAGCGTTTGGAATAAAAAATATTCCTTTTCTAATGGAAAAATTGAGAAGAAAAGAATTATATAAATTTGATCTAAATAAAGATTACATTTTTAGAAATAAGATTACTGATGAGATTAAAATAGGAAAATTAAATGATATTCAATTTCTTGATGATATTAGCGAAAGTGAACAATTTACCATAACTAATCTAAAAACTAATAAAGATGAATTGTTGAACTCATCATTATATAATCACGTTCAAATCGATCTGAATGAAAAATATTTCTTTGCGAAGAATTCTCCATTAACTTTAATAGATATTGAGTTGAACAAGAAGAATAATAAAGAGAGCTCTTTAATCTTTTTAGATGAGGAAAAGAATAAGTTTTTAAAACCAATTTTAAAAACTAAGCTCCCAAATTCACTAGCTTTCATTAAAAATTTAAAAGAACAGGAGATTTTTTTCAAAAAAAAGGGAGACTTGAAAATCTCTAAATGTATAGATGTTTTAGATGCAGAAGATATCAAAAATTATAAGTTAATTCTGACTAATTTTGAAACTAAAGTAAACCATAAACCAGAGTATTTAAAATATAAAATAAATGAACTGATCATTAAACCAAAACGGGTAATTTTTACTATACATAAAGACAGAAAGTATCGAGAATCTGAAGTACAATTAATAAAATGGTTGAAAAATAAGAAACTTCTTTCCTATATTTATTTAAAAAAACCGGTAAATAATTTAGAAATTGGATTTGTCCAGAAAATAAATGTAAATTTATATAATTTTGAAAAATATATTGAAAAAGACGAAAAAAATGAAGATGAAACTCTTTTTATTAGTAATATTTTTGGAAAAGAAATAAAAATCCCTTACAATAAAATAGAACTAATTATTTTTGATTATACCAGTGCTATGATTCAAATTAAATCAGAAACAAGCTTTTCTAGTCGCTTAGGTTATAAGATATTAAAGAAATTTAAACCAGAAAGAATCTTAATCACTTAATAAAGTTTATTATAAATAAACCTTTCAAAGGGTTATCAATGTCAAATAAAATTAAGAATTTTTTAAACCTTCTACGTATCCGGCAATATTACAAGAATACTATGATCTTTGTTGGGATTTTTTTCAGTGAAAGACTCTTTGAAATAAATCTCTATTTTAAACTTTTAATAGGCTTTATTCTGTTATGTCTTTCATCATCTTTTAATTATATTATTAATGATATAAGAGACATAGAAAATGATAGAAAACATCCAGAAAAAATTAAAAAAAAACCTCTAGCATCAGGAGACTTCTCTATGACTTTCGCTGTATTAATATTAATTATAATAGGAGGAATTGTTATTTCATCGTTAATTTTTCTGATACGAAATCTAGGTTTTGCGTTTATGATAATTTCTATTATTATCACAGGTCAACTTTATAATCATCTTTTTAAATATTACGCTTTTATCGATATTCTTATTTTATCTACAGGATATTTATGGAGGGCTTTAGCAGGATGCGCAATAATAAAAGAATATGTTTCTGCTTGGTTATTTTTAGCCATTTTTGAAGTAGCTATGTTTTTGAGTATTGCAAAAAGAAAAGGAGATTTGAGAATTCTTGGAGAAGATAAAGCTGTTGACCATAAAAAAATTTATGATCAATATTCTCTTAAATTATTAGACCAGTTTCATGTAATAATTGCGGGATCATTATTTATGACATATTCTTTATATCTCCTCATTAATTTCAATCTTATTAGTTTAAATTCAACAGATCCACAAAACGCTAATTTTTATGAATATATTTCAATTTTTACAATACCAATTTCACTGTATATTATCATGCGGTATATGTATCTAACCTCAACAAAGCCAGAAATCGCTAGAAACACCGAAAGAGCCTTTTTAGACAAAGGAATAGTCATTGCTGGTACTTTTCTGTTTTTTATACTATTTTTATCATTTTATTTTGAAGCTTAAGTTTTATTTTTAACTTTTTAATAAGTATTCTTAGGTAAAAATAATAGAACACTTGTCTAATGATCTAAGAAAAAATAAAATTTGGGGTATTTAATTTATCTAGTATCTATACTACCTTCAAGATTTATGATTAAAATTGAAGAGAAAATATTAATCGTTCCTACTATAATATATAGTAATCTCCAAAATCTAACACCTATTAGCAAATAAATAATACTAAAAGTAAGTACCCATATAACTATAGTTAAGAGAAAGAAGATCAAATAAGGGGTCTTACTCCGATCCGAAGGTAAAATTCCTGTCATTAATTCTATAAAAATTGGCAATATCAAGCTGATTCCAATACTGGTGATGAGAAAATTCATGAAATAAATCTGCCAATTCCATGAAAAACTTGTATATATCAGGCTAAAACCTGTGAGTATTACACAAACAATGAGAACTGTATCGTGAGGAATTTTTTCAATGAATTTTATTGTCGTTAACGAGATAACGGTAAATATTATTAGAGTTATGGCAAATAAATCTGCAAATCTGATAGAACTGATAAACCATGATCCATCATTATCTATTATACTAGGATCAAGAAATGATAGCAAATTTAAGATAGCTCCGACAAAAACGCTCGATATAATAGCACAAGGGATTGCAAACCTTATATATAATTGTCTGATCATATTATCACTTTAATTTAAACTCAATAAAAAAGTTTGTTTTTTGGAACAATATAAAAAATTGAATTAAATCCTTCTTATCTAATTCTTTTAAATGGATATTTATCTAACTATAGTAGGAATTAGTCTGATATTTATTAAAAACTAATACAATAAGTTTATATTTTAATAAATTTATAGAAAAAATTCAAGACTATATTTATACCATTAAACAATTCTAATCTCATAATTTTGGATTTAAAAAAAGCATCCTTGTTTCTTATTATTTAATAGTAGGACTTGAGTGTTATTTTAGAAGAAAATTTATATAAAACAATTCAAAATATTTATTATGTTAAGTAAAACAAAAATAAATATTGCAGTAATTTTATTAGCTACGGGCATAGGGTTAGCACCAACTGGATTTATATTGAACGGATATTTTAGAGATCAAGTTCGTGATAACATTCCTGAAACACTTTTGACCATTCAAGACAGTACGATTCCTGTAATTGAAAGTGATTTTTATGGATTAGGCATACCAGAGGTTTTAGAAGTGATTCATGAACAACAAACTCAATTTATTGAAGATGAAGTCGTTAAAGTGAGGTCTATTCCTGATGTTCTTCTATATCTCAAAAATCTATCAATGCCGCTATTCTTAGAAAGAATAAACAATTCGATGACAAGTACAAATATAAGTCAAAGCCTTGATTCTGTAGCTGTTGTTCTCCAAGCAAAGATTGAGGGTTCAATGTCAGCTCAGTTCATTAACGAAACTCTAGAACAGGTGATAAATTCTAATTCAACTACGCAATTATTTGCTATGGATGTGTTTTTTAATAATTATACTTTTCAAGATGATTATGAAACATCAATAGAAGGTGTTTCTGAATTTACTACCAACGGTTTAAATAAACTTAATTTTAGTGCAGCTGCACAACAAAGTTTATTATATGGAAATCTAACTGCCCCTGGTTTAATCCAAGATCTTGTAGACGGTACGGGTGTTCTGGATTATTTAGAATTTTACGATAATGCTACTCAAGACCCTGTAACTTACAATATAACAATGCAGATGGCATATAATTCTACTTGGGAACAACTTACAGCAGTAAATAATTATGTTACTGAATATTTATGGGATTCTGTAGTTGCCGATATATTCTATGCAAACTTTACATTGACAACATCTCAGTATGCACTTCTTAACGTAACAAATCAATTCTTCAATGATAAGGAATGGTCAATTACTACAAAAGGAATAACTTATATTAGTGGTGTTTCTGAGTTTATTACAGGGGGATTATATAGCCTTAACTATACAGATACCGCTCAACAAAGGTTACTATATGGCGACCAAAATTCTCCAGGAATTTTAGAAGATCTTCCATTAGGTACCGGAGTTTCTGGTTTTCTCAATCTCTATAATGCGACTTCTGGGGGTACTACAATGCAACAACAATATAATGCGACTTTTTACCAATTAAAAAACTTTACTTCCTATTTAACACAATACATGATTGATTTAGTTGTTCCTGCCCAATTGGCTTTAGATGGATTAACAGTAGATACCGCAGCAGAAAGGGATTTTCTTACACAATGGGCTAATGGAACAATTTTCCCCGGTGGAATTTTCCTAAGAGATTTGAGTGAAGAACTTGGTTTTATGTTAAAAACCTCTAGAGCGGCACATCTTATCGGAAATAAAATATATCAAGTTATGACTCAAAATTCTACTACTTGGGTAAATGCTACGGATATTTTTTTTAATAATCAAGATTTTGCATTTAATTATTCAGTCAATTTAGAAGGCGTATCGGAGTACTTTTCAGCTGGATATTTTAGTCTTAATTATACTACTACTGCTCAAGAAAGAATTTTATATGGGTATCAGGATGCACCAGGATTATTATTAGAAATTGCATCAGGATTAGGTTTAATAAACTGGTTAAATTTTTATCAGGCAGCATTATTAAATATTGGAACTAATAGAACCTTAATGGAATCTACTTATAATGCAACCTGGGGTGATCAGCTCTTGCCTATGGGACAATATCTCCAAATCTATATTTTGGGGTTTGTGATCGGATCATCAGGACAAAAAGGTTTGGAGGTAGGAGTTCCAAGTCCATCATATATTTCATTTGATGACTCAACAAGTCTCTGGGATCCAATAAATTCATCGGGATTTGTTAATGACATTGGAATTCTTAAATGGTATAAAGCCGCAAATGGGAATTTGACTGCTCAAGGTGAAATTAATGCAACCCATAATTTAAGTGATGTTGAATTCGCAAGAATTTATAATTGGTTATTTACAACAATTAAAGAAGTTATTACACCAATATTATTTATTATCGAACAACCTGCAGGTTCTAAAATAACGACTGCTCAATATGCCGAAATCCTCTTTCTGGAACAATGGGCAAATGCTACTGTTGTGACAAAAGGCCTTGATATTGGAGGAGGGTTCAAGGGATTTGAGGTAGGCATTCCGACAAAATCTAACATTTCTTTTTCAATAACTAAGTCTCTCTTTGAAACAAGTAATTCCTCATCTTTTATCAATAAAGATGGGCTCTTAAAATGGATTGATGCAGAAGGTGGAGATAATAGTACTAGGAACGAATTAATCTCAACATTTCATTTGGATACAATTCAGTTAGACTTAATCCTTTCCTGGTTATTTACTACTTTTAGAAATAATGTTGTGTTTAACCTTGCTTTTAATCTAACCGGATATACTTTGACAGAACTAGCGGGATTTGAATTCTATCGCCAATGGACTAATGGTTCACTTTTCACTAATGGAATTGACCCAGGACCAGCTTTTGGGGTTGATTCTCTCAGTGGTTGGGAACTCGGTATTCCCGTTTCGAGTAACATAGAATTTGACCCTGCAGTGCAATTATGGTCCAAGGAAAATCCTGAATCATTGGTTTCTTCTGCTGGAATTGCTAGATGGTTTAAGGCGATGGAGGTGTCTAGCACATATAATTATTTAAAAACATTTTATACCTTTAGTGATGATCAAATGGAACAAATATTCGATTGGTTAATAAAGATAAGAGATGATTTCGCCTTATCCTTCTCGCAATTAAAATTAGATTTACCAAGAGATCCTTATGAGTTTGGAAATATGCTACTCATCGGATGTATTATATGTGGAATTAGTCTTATTGCAGCTGGTGGTGTTACTTTAGCTATAACGGAATTGTTTAAACGTAGATAACAACTCATTTTTTAGATACTTCATATTTTTTTTAGTAATTTTATCTTATATTATTGGATAAATTTCATCTATCGATTACCAACTCATTATTCATAGATTAATCTCTTTTCAATACCAAAATCTATTTAAGTTATCATACAACTCAGATATTTTACCAACTCCAAACCTGCGATTCCTCATATTGCTTAATAAATCTTTTTGGACAATGAAAT
>JBHLOJ010000012.1:0-22120 GCA_048940605.1 Promethearchaeota archaeon | reverse complement strand
ATACAACTCAGATATTTTACCAACTCCAAACCTGCGATTCCTCATATTGCTTAATAAATCTTTTTGGACAATGAAATAGTCATTTTTTATTTCAAAAAAAATATTGAAATTATCAAATATTGTTATCCCATTTCATTCCCATTTTACACACTTGAATTGTTGAATAAAAAATTTTATCATTATAGAATTAGGAACTTTCAGAAAAATTATGCCCTAAATCAATATAAAGCTTTATAAAACAAAAAAGTCTAAAGAGTGAGAATTTTTAACCCTGAATGATTGCTTGGTTTTTTAAAACCTAATATGATTTCAAAACTCAACGAAAAAAAAAGGAAAAAACTTATAAGTTTCCAAATTTAAAAACATATTTAACAACCTATTTAATAAAAATTAAAAAAGAAAATCATAAAATTATTAGTGATTTAAAAATGGAAATGGAAAAGAAAAATTTAGCAATAATAATCTTAGCTGTTGTTCTGGGTGTTTCTGGTGTTGGAAATATTATCCTTGGATCTTTAGTTGCTGTACCAGAGCCATCAGTTAAAAATACCATAATTGCTGCGGATATGTATGGTCCTGATAATTTGGATATCCACGAATTGTGGGAGAGTGCAGGATACACAATAGTTTCTCAAATTTACGAGGGTTTGTATAGATATGATATTGGAAATATTGAAGACGGTCAGCCCCTTATGCCCCAATTAGCATCTGAGTTTGGTACATGGGACCTTGATCCCGTAGATCCGATAAATGGACCAGCAAATTGTACTATTCCTCTAAGACATGATGTTACGTTCCATGATGGAACTCCTTTCAATGCTGCAGCCGTTAAATATAGTTTTGATAGATTAGCTTATTTTATGAATATAACAGGTGAACTTCCTGCCACTGTAACTGTAGCTCAAATAGAATCTCTCTATAGATGGCCTGATTGGACTCCTGTTATTAACCATACTGAAGTTGTCGATACTTATACGATAAAATTCTGTTTAAATAAACCATATGGTGTTTTCGATGCTATTCTAACCTTTAATGCAGCTTGGATTATGGCTCCTTCAACCGGTTTAGACCATACAAGGATCGAAGTATCGCAGGCTTGTGCTCCAGGTGAATCTGGGCACCAAATCATTGGAACCGGTCCTTTTAAGTTTGTATCATATACAGCTGGTGTAGAGACAAGAATGGTCCGTTATGATGACTATTATCTGGGACCTGCAGCAGTTAAAAACTTAATTATCGTTATTATTCAGGATTCAGATGCCAGAAATAATGCAATGTTAGCGGGTGATATTACTTGTTTAGAAGCCCCACATCCTTCGTTTTACGACGAAATGAGAGCTTCTCCTGATGTTAATCTGGTAGAGGTAGACTCTCCTGCAAGTTCAGTTACTCAATATCTTGGGATGAATAATAAAATAATTAATAAAACATGGAGACAAGCAATTTCATGGGCGATTGATTACGACTATATGATTGACGAACTTTTAGAAGGATATGCTGCAAGATTGGAATCTCCGATTCCTTTGGGAATTGCATATGCCAACTATTCACATCAAGAAGCTTTCTATAACCTTACAAAAGCAAGAGAAATCATGAACAGCATGGGACTCGGAGTTGGTTTCACTACAAACGCTCAATGGCAGGCTGCAACATTTAGGACTTTTAACTTTACATATAATATCGGTAATAAATTCCGAGAAGATATGTTAATATTACTGCAGCAAAATCTGGATTTGATTGGTTGTGTTGTCGATGACAATGGTCAAGAATGGACTCCATATCTCGACTTAGTATATAATAGAACAGCACCGGGTTATGACGGATTGAGCCTCTGGTTTATTGGATGGATCCCTGATTATAACGATGCGAGTAATTATGTTAATTCTTTGATGTCCAATGTATCATCTGGGAACGCTGCCCAAATAAACGATCCGTATTTAGAAAGTTTGCTTAGGGAAGGTTTGGTGGAAACTGATCCTGCCTTGAGAAAGGTTATCTATGATGAAATGCAAAGATATCTTGTTGAAGATCTCATGCCCTGGGCATGGGGTTATAGCTCATTAAACAGGGATGCCTTTGCGCCTAATCTAAAAGGATATCCAACGAATCCATGGGGTTACAGTTATTTCTATCCTTGCTATATAGTAGTAACATAGTTAGAATAATAAGAATTTAATTAATTCATATTTTTTTTTTTTAAAAATATTATACATAACTGGTTAGTGTGAAAAAATATAAAAATTAATAAAAAAATAATTATTACTTAAAATTAATAACGTAACGATAAAGGATATTAAATTTGAATCAATATTTTTTGTAGAAGCCTTATGAAGATTACTAAAATTGAGTTTGCTAGGCAAAGTAATTTTATACTTTCCCTTCTGTTGATTCATTTCATATTTTTTGGGTATTTAAGCAATCGATATAGAAAATCAATTGGTAATCAAATATTATATTTATATCAAGTTTTATTTAAGCCATATTCTTTTGTGTCATTAATTATTCTTTTTATGATAGTATTTATTATGGTGTTTAGAGAAAAGTTCTTTGAATTCGGTATTAGGAATAGTATATGGCTTACTCCCTTCATAATAGGACAATCTTGGTTGTGGTATATATTTGTCAATTACAAATTAGATATTTTTATCCAGATTGGACGATTTTTTACTAGTTATGAAGGATACCTTACAATTTTTTCAATATTGAGCATAAACTTGTTAGCAGCAATTTTGGCTGTTTGTGCCAAGAATTTATATAATGAATATTTCAAAAAAATAAAAGAGGAAATACAAGTTTATTAAAAATTTTACAAATATTAATAATAAAAATAAAATATTATCAAAATTGGTCAGTGTCAGAACATGAGTATGCTTAAATATATATTCAGAAGAATTTTACAACTAATCCCTATCCTATTCGGAGTTTTAATTATAACATTCTTCCTTTCTAGAGCAATGCCAGGGAATCCAGTTGAGGCGCACCTCCCACCATTATTTACTCCAGAACAATATGAGGCGAAATTGCGGGCACTCGGATTTGATTTACCAATATGGCAACAATTTTTTATTTATTTAGGAAACTTATTTTTGGGTAATTGGGGTAAATCTATTTCAATTAATAGGGGACAAGACGTTTGGGAACTTATCTGGGAAAGATTTCCAAGGACTTTAGATATAGCTATTTTTTCAATAGTTATTGCCTCATTGGTAGGTATTAAAACGGGAGTAGTCGCAGCAACCCATAGAAATAAAGCTAAAGATACGATATTTAGGGGATTTGCTCTTGTCGGAGTATCCATTCCAGTTTTTTGGTTAGGATTACTACTTCAATTCTTTGTAGCCTATAGATTAGGTTGGTTTCCAGCAATCGGATATAAAGATATGAGATATGAAGATCCTGAATTAATAACTGGTTTCAGAATAATAGATTCAATAATTGAAGGTAAATGGTATTTAGTTGGAGATTACTTAATTCATTTAGTTTTACCTGTATTTTGCTTATCTTTTATATTTCTCGCAACATTTACAAGACAAACCCGTTCAAGCATGCTTGAAATATTACAACAGGATTATATTCGAACTGCAAGAGCAAAAGGTTGCAGAGAAAAAGATGTAATAAAAAAACATGCTCGAAGAAATGCATTAATTCCTACTGTAACGGTTATAGGATTAAGCATCGGCGGTTTATTAGGTGGAGCGATGCTAACCGAAATTACTTTTAATTTACATGGAATGGGTGAATTATTATTACGTGCTATACTTGATCGTGACTATTATGTATTAAACGCGATTGTATTCATGACTACAATAATATTTATTCTTGTAAATTTATTTACTGACATGGCGTATGCGTATTTAGACCCAAGAATAAAGTATGATTAGAAATTTAAAAAATAAAAAAAATATGAAGTGAAAAAAATTAAACAAGAAACTTATCAACAGGAAGTAGAAGAGTTAATTATTAAAAAGAAAAAAGAGGGTACTTTAAAATCCACAATCTCGTGGATTTTCTCTAATCCTAAATTTCTTCTTACACCGGGCTCTAGAATAGAAGAATTGGAACAACGGGTATCTGACTATGAAAGAACGGTCAGTAAAAGAAAATTTATTAGGAGATTAAAAGCACCCTTAACCATCTTGGGAATTTTTATTGTTATTTCAATTGTCACAATTGCAGTTTTTATGCATTGGATTTCTCCCTATACAATTCAATATGCAGATGGAATTCATGCTGGTTCGTGGAACGCGCCGTCTTCAGCTCATCCTTTAGGACAAACTAATTTTGGACGTGATATTTTAGCAAGGATAATATTCGGAGCAAGATCTTCTTTAACAATCGCCTTACCAGCAATTACATTAAGTGTAGTTGCAGGAGTTATATTAGGTGTGATTGCCGCATATTATGGGAAATGGGTTGATACAATAATAATGAGAATTGGGGATATTTTTCTTGCATTTCCAGCTTTAGTTTTTGCTATTGTATTAGTAGGAATTCTGGGTCGAAAAATGCAAATTATAATTTTTGCTTATGGAATTCTTGGTATACCTTATTATGCACGTTTAATTAGGGGCTCAGTATTACAAGCACGAGAATTACCTTATGTTGAAGCAGCAAAGGTTGCTGGTGCAGGGGATTGGAGAATAATGTTTCGACATATTCTGCCTAATTCTATACAACCAATCATAATTTCATTCACATTTGATATTGGCGGAGTAATTTTGAGTTTTGCAGGGCTAGCATTTCTAGGTTATAGCGACCCTAGATTAATCGAATGGGGGAGAGACATTGATATTGGGCGTGGCCATCTCATCAATGCCCCTTGGGCGGCATTATGGCCAGGAATAATGATATTAATTACAGTGTTGGGCTTTATGTTAGTTGGAGATGGACTTAGAGATGCTCTAGACCCGAGATTAAGAAATTTATAACTTTAGGTCTAATCTTTTTTTTTTTAAATTAATATTGAGTTGATATAGAAAATGGAAATAACAGATAAAGAAAATTATACTATTGAAAATAGTAAACCAGATCAATTGGATTTAGATTTAAAAGATAAATCAGAGAAACTGCTTGAAGTTAAAAATTTAAAAGCATACTTCTATACCGAAGAAGGTATTGTTAAAGCAGTTGATGGTGTTTCATTTGATATATATTTAGATGAGGTACTTGGTCTTGTCGGTGAAACTGGATGTGGAAAATCAGTTACAGCTCTCTCGATTTTACAACTTGTGGGCGAACCTGGAAAAATTATTGAGGGTTCGATTAAGTTTAATGGCAGAGAGCTACTTGAGTTATCCGAACAACAAATGAGAAAATACCGTGGTAATCAAATTACTATGATATTCCAAGATCCGCTTAATTCACTTAATCCCGTGATGTCAATTGGTAAACAAACGTCAGAAGTATTTCTTCTACACCAAAGAGAAAAACTTAAAAAAGAACTAGATAACCGTCGTTTAAAGAGGAGAAAGCTAATTGAGGAAAGAATGAACTTAAAGAAGGAATTAAAAACGAAAGAAAAGGAGGGAGATATATCTGAAGAAGAAAAGAATAACCTTCAGCATAAAATCGACGATCTTAAAAAAAAAATTGGGAGACCACCACTATTAAAACATATTGCATTAGAAGAAGTAGAACAGGTTATTAAAGAAGTAGGAATTGCTGATGCGAAGGATATACTAAAAAGATATCCTCATGAGTTAAGCGGTGGTATGAGACAACGTATCATGATTTCCATGGCACTCTCATGTAATCCACTACTTTTAATTGCTGATGAGCCAACGACTGCCTTAGACGTGACTATTCAAGCTCAAATTCTTGATCTAATGCAAATATTGAAAAAGAAATTTAGAACTTCTATCCTTTTAATAACACATGATTTAGGAATTATCGCGGAAACATGCAACCGAATCGCGGTTATGTATAGTGGAAATATAGTAGAATATGCGACTGCTACTGATTTATTTAAAAACCCACGCCACCCATATACTAAAGGTTTGATAGCCGCTATTCCTAGTATCAAAACAAAAAATCAGGAATTAAAAACCATTCGGGGGATGGTTCCAAATTTGATTTATCCTCCATCAGGTTGTAGATTTCACCCAAGATGTGACGAACGATTAGAAATCTGTGATAAAATAAAACCGTTTTGGACTGAAATAAGTGATAAATATTATGTTGCGTGTCATCTGTATGATCCTAGATATAAAGATTCTCCTAAATATGAATGGGAGAAAAAAGAAGATCTTGAATCTTATAAAGTATAATAATAAAAACAAAATGTTATCAAAAATATAATCAAAATAGGAAAATGCCTGTAGACAAAGAAAAGAATAATAATAAAGAGAAGAGACAAGTCATTATTTCCGTCGAAAATCTTAAAACATATTACCCCATATTAGGTGGATTGTTTAAGAGAAAAATAGGTGAAGTAAAAGCTGTTGATGGTGTCTCATTTAAGCTTTATAAGAAAGAAACATTGGGATTAGTAGGTGAAAGTGGGTGTGGTAAAACAACTATTGGGAACACTCTTCTAAATCTGGTTCCAAGTACTTCTGGAAAGATTTATTTTGAAAATCAAAAAATAGAATTAAGGAGTAAAAAGCAGAGGAAAAAAGAAGAAAAAGAAAATGATAGTATTAAGACAGACCCAAATATCAAATACACCTCAAAACTCCGTAAAAAGGTACAGATGGTATTTCAAGACCCGGACTCTTCATTAAATCCTCGCTGGAAAGTGGTGAATATTATTGGGGAACCTCTAAAAATTCTCCTAGGAATGAAAAAAAGGCGAGAAATCCGTAAACGAGTTCTTGAACTTTTAGAAGTAGTATCAATGAAAGTTGAACATTTAGATCGATACCCCCATGAATTCTCTGGCGGTCAAAAACAAAGGATTGTAATTGCTAGAGCATTAGCTTGTAATCCTGAAGTAATTATCTTGGATGAACCAACATCTGCTCTTGATGTATCCGTCCAAGCTCAAATTTTGAATTTATTGAAGGAACTTCAAAATCAATTTAATTTATCTTATCTTTTCATAACTCATGATTTAAGTGTGATACAACATATCGCTGATAGAATCGCAGTAATGTACTTAGGCAAGTTTGTGGAGACAGGTACAATTGATGAGGTTTTTTATAATCCAACACATCCCTACACAAGAGCTTTATTATCAGCTCGACCAACATTCGATCCTGATTCAAAACGAACTAGGATCATATTAGAAGGAGATGTACCTAGCCCAATTAACCCGCCAGAAGGTTGTCCCTTTCATCCTAGATGCCAAGAAAAAGACAAACATGTAGGATGTGGTATAGAAGAACCTAAGAAAATCCA
Source organism: Promethearchaeota archaeon (assembly GCA_048940605.1). Taxonomy (GTDB): domain Archaea; phylum Asgardarchaeota; class Lokiarchaeia; order Sigyniarchaeales; family SOKP01; genus Loki-b32. Next base: position 14,782 of record JBHLOJ010000012.1, on the reverse strand, counting down.
TCTAGGTGGGCATCATTATATGATGTGTTTACCTTTTAAGAGGGAAGAGGATAAATCCTACAAAGGTATGACTTATGTTTCAGGTTAATTTTTCGTTTTTACAACTTTCTTTAGAAAATTAATCTGAAAATCCTAAAGTAGAATAATCTGAGTATCTAGTGAATTATTTTTAATTTAGGTTTTTCTAATTTTAAATCAATACTTCTTAAAGATTGGGAGCAAATATTTAAGCATCCATTTAGAATCTCAATAGAACATTTATCAGGTGTATCTTGTATAGAGTGTATGAATTTGGAATCTTTATCTGAATGAAAACAGCTTATTTGTAATTTTGATCTTTTACGGCGAGCATATCTTTTGAACATTTTATTATCGCTGTTCAGTTTAATAATTTTATTAAATATTACTAATGGAATCCTTAACTCTTTTGCTGTCGTTTCAAAAATATAATTCAAATCATGATTTATTTTTCTTCTAATAATAAATCCTGTTTTATTTAGAAGACCAATGTATGATCCCACCATATCAATATTAATATAATAAGAACTATCTAAATCATAGTTACTGTTTAAATCTTCAAAATGATTTCTACAATAATATCTTGAGCCTTTCATGCCCCATTCTTCAGCTCCAGTCCATATAAATAAAAGATCCATGTTATTAAGCGGATTTTTTTTAAATATTTTTGCTAGTTCAATTAAAATTGCCACTCCACTTGCATTATCAATTGATCCGGATGAAGGACGTTCAATGAAAACCAAAAAAAGTATCGGAATTGAAATGAATACTCCGACAACTGTAGTAAAAATTATTAATACAATAATAAAATTTGATAAAGGAACAAGATTTAAAAAATCAAGGGTAAATAATGTTGAAAAAGTTATAATAACTAAAATATAGAATAAAATTATAAGTCTGTATATAAAAAATAATATAACTTGTAACTTGTAAGGAAGATTTAGAGAAATTGAATCATAATGAGCAGTAAATATAACTATTGGACGATTTTTAGTTTGGTCTTTAGATAATATTTTAGTAAAGATATTTTTGGATTCCTCTTTATTTACCAAGGTTATATTTCGCGTTCTCTCAAAGAAATTTTTTATAAGAAAATAAGAGATAATCACTAAAAATAAGCGAAAAAGGATTAAATAGCTTAAAATAAAGACATAGCACATTCTCATCAATATTCTCATAGGACCAATCCAATCAAAATGTTCAACCATTGCATTAATATTGCCTTCCCTTAACGCATTTTCTATATAATTTAATGCCTCTGTTTCTCCTGTAGTTGTAGCACCTCTATTAAATGCTAAAGATTTTACATGTTCAATAGTATCTGCTTCAGTATATAATTGTATAGTTGAAATTGAAATCACAAATTTGTAATAAATAAAAAAATTATTAAATATTATAGGAGTTCAATCCTAATTTAAATTCTTTTTTTAGTTGAATTTGTCATAATATCATAATAAATTCAAAAAAAATTTTATAAAAAAAATGCTAGAGGTGAGATTCGAACATGCAATTTTTTAAACATGGAATGAGACCTTATATACTACTCATCTCAACAGTAAAATAAATATAATATCCCATGTTTTACAATATAGTTATGAGTGAAAAACCCCAAATTTTTGTAATTAAAACCTCCCCAAAATCCATTTTTGTAGACTATGCTAAGCTTATGCACATGGCAAAATACCAAGATAAATTTCCGAAAGAGCTTAAAACGATCATTAAACTCAATCTTAGTTGGTCAAAGTTCTTTCCAGCCTGTTCAAGTCCACCTTGGCAAGTTGAGGGTGTCTTAAAAACTATGATAGATGATGGATACGAACCTAAAAAACTTTTTACTGCTGAAAACCGCACAGTTGTCACTAATTTAAGTAAAGGTATTCACTTGAACCGTTGGAATGGGATTATCAAGAAATACGGGGTGTGGTTTGTACCATTAACGAAAATAAAATTTGTTCCTTATTATGACTTAAAAAATAGATTTTTGTCCTTAAAAAATAGAAGTTTACACGCATTAGACTCAAAGATATTTCCTGACGGATTTAAAATTCCAGAGTTTTATGTTGGAAAACCAATAATCCACTTACCCACTGTAAAAACACATGGGCATACAGGAGCTGTGGGAGGAGAACTAAAAAAGACTAAAGGCGAATTAAAGCATGGGGGTATAACATGTGCTATGAAAAATGCCTTTGGTGGACTCTTAACTAAAAGAAGACATTTCTCACATCAATATATGTCCGAGGTTTTAGTGGATCTTTTAATTATCCAGAAGCAAATTCATCCAGAGATCCTCTCAGTAGTTGATGGAACCGTATGTGGTGATGGAGCAGGACCAAGAACAATGATTCCTCGGATAAAGAATTATTTAATTGCAGGATATGATCAAGTTGCTGTAGATACCGTCGTTGCTCGGATGTTAGGGTTTGAACCACTAGAACTTCCAGCTATTAAAATGGCTCATGATGAAAGCCTTGGATGTGGAGATTTTGATCAAATTGAAATAGTCGGAGAAGATGTATCAAATATTAATTGGAATTTCAAAGTGAAACGCAGCATCGTAATATGGGGTGATCAAATGGTACGGAAAGGCCCACTACATTTTCTTTATCCATTATTCCGTAGTGAACTCTTCTTTTTAGCTCCCACTTATGCATCCATGATATACCATGATATGTTATGGTATCCTTTAATTGGTAGGCAAAGAATTAAGAAATTTTACCAAACAGAATGGGGGAAAATGTTCAATGAATATCCAGTTAAATAATATCATCTCAAGATCAGTTTAAATTTTTTTACATACGTAGAATTTATTCAGAAAATAGCATTCTTAATTAGTTTGTTGAAATTATTATTTAAACTCGAATCCTCTAATTTTAAATGAATAAAAAACTCAATAGAACCTTCTTTACCTAATATTGGTGATTTAATTAGATTATAAGGAAAAAATTGATTTATAAGGCACCATTGACTTAGTTCTAATACAATTTCGTAAAGTTGTTGAGGATCTTGAATTATATTGAATTTTGAAATATTTGTATATTCGGTTTCAAAAATGGGTTTTATTAAAGCGATAATATCACCATTAGTTCTAATATTATTTTTTACATTAGGAAGGATAGTTTTTAATGATGCAAATGTAATATCGATAGTACAGATATCCACTTCTTCAGTTAGATTTAGCATATTCCGAGCGTCAATACCCAACATCGGAATTATTTTTCCTTTTACTTTCTCACATCTTAGTGAAGGATGAAGTAAATCCTCAGCTTTGTCTATAGCATATATTTTTTTTGCTCCATTTTTTAAAAGACAATCTGTAAATCCCCCGACTGAGGCTCCTATATCCATACAAGTCTTATTAGCAACCGAAATTGAAAAATTATGCAATGCCGCTTCTAACTTCAGTCCTCCTCGACTCACATAAGGAAATTCTTTCTCTAAAGTAATTTCTAGAGTATTGTCTATCTTTTTTCCAGGCTTTAATATTTTTTTTCCACCAATAGATACATAACCGTTTGTTATTAACCACTGTGCTTTCGTTCTGCTTTCTACTAACCTTTTGTCTACTAAAATAACGTCAATTCTTTCTTTCATCAATTAACTTTTACACTATATTTATTATTTAATCTATTCTCAATTCTAGTTGCAATAGCTAAACTTAATTTACCTACCTGAACTTTAATAGAAGCTTTTTCTCCCCATCTTTTATAAATAACTTTTAAAACAAAACCCATAGAAAAAAATGATAACGCAACGAATATCCAAATACTAATCAAATTTAACTGACCCAAAAATAGATAATATAATAAATTATGAGCTAGGTAAATTGTTAGCGAATAATAAGAGTAGTAAAAAATAAATTTGTAACTCTTATTCGTCTTTATGAGATTATATTTTTCAATTGATATTAATACAGAGAGCAAAGTGATATCAATCCCTATGGAGTATATTATCCAAGATAGGCTCTCTCTCCTTAAAAATTGCGGAAAATCAAGAAAAATTCCAGAAATTATTAAACAAATACCAATTATAGATGTGGGGATTAAGAATTTCTTTTTGAAAGTCAAATTTTGATTTTCATTATTATCTAAATTGATGACTTCATAGATTATATCCCCTATAACAGTTCCGACAAGAAAAAATGGGAAAAAAATAAGAATAGGATCTTGGTGAATATCATTATATAGTATGTGAAATAATACACCAAGGATATTTGAATTCCCTTTATAAGGTAATAACCATGAAACAATAAAGAAATGGATTACAATAACAATAACTGCAATTAATATTCTAAAGAATTTAGAAGTTTTTAATAGTGGCCAGGCTAAAAAGAGCGAAATTGCAGACGTTAATAATACAAACCAAGTCCAAATCATAGAAGGATTATTTAAAGCTATAGCAGTAGGGATATTATAAACTAGGGCTACTAAAAATATAAAAAAAGCTCTTAAAAGGTATGAATTTCTCATTAATCGAAAAGTATAATCACTTGAAAATCTAATCCTTTTTAATCTATTTCTATACGATAAAGATATGCTAATCCCTGATATAAATAAAAATCCCGAAGCACCGATAGGATCGAATATCATAATAACAAGTGGATGTATCCAGTAATATTCCGCTTTTATCCACCAATCAATTAAATGGGTTAAAATCATCCAAGTCATACATGATCCGCGAAAGATATCAATACTTTTCAATCTTTGCGATTTCATTTGGCTAGTACTATTCATGGTGAGAAAATTGTTTATTTATAATTTTTTACTTATGGTGTAACTACTCTAATATTATCATTTTAAGTATCTTCCTTGTTAATCTTTTTTAATTCAATGATCATGTTAGTAGACTGACTAAGTGAGATTTCATTGGTTATTATTTTTTCTATTATATCCTTTACGTCTATGGATAATACATTAACCTCTTTTAACAATATTTCATTCTCCCTTCTATTATTTAAATTTAGATTTTTACCATGTTTGAAAAAATCAAGAAATTCTTCTCTATCAACCTCTATTCCACTCCTAAGAGCTAATATCAAGGCAGAAAGTTCATGTTTAGTTCTAAATCTTTTTTTAGTATTTTGGATTTTTATTTTTGATGATTTTGACTCATTGATTAGATAAATTTTTATTCTATTTCTTTCTTGAAATATATCAAGGATTCTGTGAATTAACCTAGAAGTTATTGTTAAGACACCACTACCAAATTTAAATGTTAATTGAAGCGGATCAGCATTATCATTTTGGAAACAATCAATATAATCTTTAATAACATCAATAATTATCTTTTCATCATAAAAAGTGTGAGAATTTAAATAATAATCCTCCAAAAACACAACCAAACCTATTTTTTTAGAGCCAGGATCAATAGAAAAGAGTAAATCGGTATAATTTTCTTTATAATTTAATCTATAAGCTGCTAGTATTTTTAGTATATAATGATTGAAATTTTTCTCTTTGTTATATGAAAGAATTTTCAATTTTTTATATTTACCTGAAAATTTATCAACCTCATTATAGGTGGTAAGAAGTAGTGAGGAAATATCTGGAACTTTTGCTGATCCACTTAAAATCTTAAATTTAATATTTAGTCTATTAAGCTCTCTATTTAGTCTATAAAAAAAATTCAGATTCTCTGTATATATATATATAATTTTATTTCTCAAATTATAATTAATAATATTAAACAAAATTAATAATTTATAATTAGATGAAATTTCCAACCTCTATATTAAATGATTACCTTAGAGGATTCCCTTTTTTTAGAGGCATTATTTCCGTTTGGGGAGACTTTGGAGTTGGAAAGACTACATTTGCTATACAAACTTCAATGAACTCCATTAAAAATGAAAATAGAATAATTTACATCTATTCAAAGCCAATTATTCCTTATGAAATAATCAATAGATTACTCCAGGATTCAATAGAATATCTTGATAAAATTACTTTTATAATACCAAACAATTTTGAAGATTTACATGATATAGTGTTTAATTTAGAATATTTAATCTTAAGAAATTTAAATGAAACAAACAATCAGATTGCTCTAATTGTCATTGATTCACTCACAGATTTATATCGATTAGAATTAAATAGAGAAAAAAAAGACAAAAATTACAACTTAAACTATAAACTAAACCATATATTAGCAACTCTTTCTTATTTAAACGACACCTACGATATAAATATCTTAATTGTGAATGAAAAAGTTCAAATCAGAGATAAAATTCAACCAACAGAAACTCAAAGCGGAGGTAAAGTAATGGAATATTGGGTAGCACTAGATATAAAAATTGAGCGTACCGAAATATTAAAAAAGAGAAAATTTTCTCTAACCAAACACCCTGAAGATAAACATATAAGCTTCATGTCTGAATTAACTGAAAATGGATTTCTGTGATAATAGCAGAAATAAGAATTACAATATTTAATTTGTTTTGTAGATAATATATATATGAGAATGACAAAAAAAGAAGAATTAATGAATTCTAATTTAAGTACAATTAAAGAAGGAAACGCTGAATTTTATATACATGCTACTGATAAAGACTCAATTCCTTCGAAATCCATGGTTGTTTTCTATAATCAAAAAATGGAAATCAATAGAGATATTTCTAACCTAGCAATTATAGCTTACAACAGAATAATTAACCAAAAACCACTCGTAATTGTAGATTCAATGGCTGCTTCAGGAATAAGCTCTATTCGAATATTAAAAGAATGGGAAAATATTAAGAAAATTTATATAAATGACATCAATCCAATAGCTGTTAATTTAATCAAAAAAAACTTATTATTAAATAGAATTGATAAACATTCCGCTGATGTTGAAGTATCTAGGAAAGAAGCAAACCTTTTATTTTCTGAAATCGCACAAAGTTCTTATAGCTCATCAAATATAAGTTCACAGAAACCAAATGTGATCTCAATTGATCCATTTGGTACACCCAATCTATATATAGATGGTGCTTTTAAAGCTATCCAAAAAGTAGATGGATTACTATGTATTACCGCTACAGACACAGCAGTTTTATTTGGAGTAAGGCCAAAAACTTGTATTCGAAAATATATGTCTAAACCTTTACATACTGATTTTTGTAAGGAAATTGGTGCTCGGATTTTAATATATTTTATTTCAAGAATAGCAAATGTAAATAAAATGGGTATAATACCTTTATTAACATTTTATACCTCACATTTTATAAGAGTTTTCTGTTTGACATTCAAAAATAGAAAAAAAATCTCACAATATTTTAAGGATTATGGTTATTTAATTTATTGTAATAATTGTGGATTTCACTCAACTTTTCAAGATAATATTTTAAATTTACCTAATCAGTGTCCAATTTGTAAGAGAGATAACCATATTGAATACGCAGGTCCTTTATGGATTAATGAAATCTTTGATTTACGATTTATTAAGGAAATGATCTTTTTAAATCAAAAATTTCAATATAGAAATAAGAAAAAGGTGAGCAAAATATTAAATATTATTCAAGAAGAGGTTAAAATGCCTGCCTTTTATTATAATATCCATAAATTAAGCAAAAACTTAAAGCTTTCAAATATTCCAAAATTAGACGAACTTTTATTGAAATTAAAAGAAAAAGGATACCAAGCTTCAAGAACTCATTTTGATTTTTTATCAATTAAAACGAATTTGGATATTATTTCAATAAAAAATTTGTTATTAGAATTATAAGATTATTAGAGTTGAAAATCATTTTGACGAATGACCAAATTAATCATAAAAAAGATCCACATTATCAAAAAGCAAAAAAGGAAGGATTTAGAGCAAGATCAGCATATAAGTTATTAGATATTCAAAGAAAGTATAATATTTTCAAAAGAGCATTCTATATTCTAGATCTAGGATCTGCTCCAGGTTCTTGGCTTCAAGTTGCTAAAAACCTTGCAGAGGATAATATAATTAGATATAATGATCAGTATTACCATCGAGATCATTATAAAATTTTAGGTGTTGATATTAAAAAAATATCCCCGATTGATAATGTTAATTTTCTCTTGATGGATTTTACAAATCCTGAATTTCATGAGATGGTTCACTCTTTTTTTCAAAATAAAATAGATTTAATAATATCTGATGCTTCAATTAATAAAATTGGCAATAAATTCTCTGACCATTTAAACCAAACAAATCTATGTTATAGAATTCTTGGCATTGCTAAAAAACATTTAAAATTTAAGGGTGTTCTCGTATTAAAAACTTTTCAAGGATCTGATTTTAAAAAATTAGTCTCAAAAATTAAGAATGAATTTAAATTATTGAAAGCTTATAAACCAACATCCTCCAAAAAAAAAAGTAATGAAATTTATCTTATTGGATTGCAGAAGAACTGATTAAACGTCTTGTAATCGTGCTTCTATTTCATCAAAATTTATATTATATTCTTTACCATTTGATGAAACCTCAATCCATTCGGTTAACCATGGGCATTGAAATGGATTAAATTGATCTAAATTTGTATCATTACACTTACTTCTAAAAGGACAGATAAAACAGGGTTGCCTAGAAAACATATTCCATATAAAATCTTTCCGTTCTTTATTTATTTTAACAGCCTTGACTTTAACGTCTACTTCTTCAATTGATTTAATGAATTTTGTCCAAGAAGCGTCAACTAACTCTCTTTTTATATTTATTTTAGATTGTAAGGATAAAACTTCTAAAATTTCCTCTAATTTATTAGGTTCTATATCACTTAAACGACGGAGATCATTAAAATAAAGTTCTTTCTCTCGATTAATAATATCTAAAACCACTTTTTCATTTTTACGTAATGCTCTACTAAATTCCTTTTTTTTTTCCTCTATCCTTTCAATTCTTCGTTCAATATCTGATTTTTCCTCTATTGATCCTTCAATCCTTTCTTTTATTTTACATTTATGACGTGATAAATAAGCAAAACTCTTCCCACAATATGGGCAAGTCTCTTTTTTCTTTTTAGCCATTTTATTGGGATCTTAGTGTTTTTTCCAAAAATTTAGCACTATGATATTAATTTTATATTTATTTTTAAATTAATTTTTCGTTTTTAATCTAGAGTTCCAAACAATAATTATTTAGGTTTTAATTAGTATAATCAAACTATATCAAAATATAAATTAGCTTAATACTCATAAATGTGCGTTCATGATATTTTAAAAATTAAAGAAACTCAAATCATTACTCTTAGCCAAATTATTTCTCTATCTAAAGATCTGCTAAAAGATCAAATCATTTTACCCTTGGATTCTAGAAATTTTAATGATGTGATAGGAGGTGGATTTTATTCAAAGAAAAAGTATTTAATATTTGGATCTAACAAAACGGGTAAAACCCAATTGTGTCACCAATTATGTGTTCAAGCCTATAAACATCTCAACAAAATATTAGGAACGGGAAATTCTAAGTATATATTTTATTTTGATACAGAAAACACATTTCGACCAGAACGAATAAGAGAATTATTAACTAATTCTGAGTTTGAAATTCATCGTGTCCTTGAAAGTGTGTTAGTATCAAAAATTATGAGTAACTCGGCATTTTTGCTTAATTTGAAAGATTTTGAAAATACTCTTATAAAAAATCGTGGAGGTTTATTGATTATTGACTCAATTAACAATCATTTTAGATCTGAATTAGGTAATAGAAATAAATCATTCAATAAAGCTAAGGATTTATTTTTAAAGATTTTAAATAAAATTGATGAGCTTACTTTAAAATATAAATTGATTACAATAGCTACTTCCCAAGTTGCCTCTAATTTCTCTGAAAAAGCAATAATTGGAGAGATACCAGTAGGAAATCAGTTTTTAAATCACTTCTTTTCAGAGTACGTGTATTTAAGAAAAAAAGATAAAGAAATGAATTATATTCAACTGGTTAATTCATTAAATCTTTCAGAAAAAAAACTGCTTTATAAAATTACAACAAAAGGTATTCAAGATTATAAGATTTAATGATTCAAGAGTTAATCATTTCAATAAAGTCATTTATGGTGATATATTCAAATTTATCAGATACAAACCCAGAATTTATAAAAAACATCTCATTTGTTATTTTAGTTTTAATCCATTCTATTAACTCAACTGCATAACTTAATTTTTTTTTTTTGATCGAAGTAGCTTCTTGATCACTCATAATTTCTAATTTGGAATATTTCCCAATTATATTTTGAAAATCCATTCCAATAAGAAATATCATTTGAGAGGGATTTAACAACTTATGAATAAAAAAAAGAATTCTATCTCCATCTGTAAACCCTCCAGGGTTTATAATGTTCTCTATCGGTTCCACTTGAGTCGTCCCTATAACATTTTCAAATTTTAGTATATCATTCTCAAAATATTTAAGCTTTTCCATGTTATCTCCATGAGCATGAACTATATTAAACTTTGAATAACTAAATTCATTTTTAGTTATTCCATCCAAATCTGTAAATATCCCATCAATTCTGATATTTTTTTCTCTTAAAAAAACGGAAGCACCATTAGCAACTAAATTGATAAATGTATCAAAAAACTTTCTTCCTTTTTGTTCTAAAATCATATCAACCGTCAGTTCTAATGAGGGACCACATCCATAAATTAGTATTGCTGGTTTTGATAAAATGAGTTTATTAAAAGATTTTAAAATATTCTCTATTTTCCACGAGTGGTTTTTTTTTGCTAATAAACCTGAAAGATAATCACGTGCTTCACAATCTCTATGATAGTCAAATTTAAAATCATTTATGATTTGAAAATATAAATCTTTAAATTCATTATAGAAATTTAGTTTCTTTTTTAGTTTTGAAACCATACCATTCAAATTATCTGACTTTAATCTCAATAATAAAATTTTAAATTATTACCTTAATTAATAAAAACATACTATTTAATTCAATATTATTTTATTTCACAAATAAATTTAAAAGGAGTTAAAAAAAAATGGCTAAATGGTTTACTAAAACGCATCAATGGTTTGATGATGGAACAAAAGAAGTAGGAATCACCCCTTATGCTGCTGAACAATTAGGTGAGATTTCTTTCGTTGATGTCGAAGGTCTTGATGGTGCCGAACTAGAACAAGTAAAAATGGATGGAGATGAGCCTACTAGCGATCCAATAGATTGTACTGTAGAAAGCAGTAAGGCTGTTGGAGACATCTATAGCCCTGTCTCTGGTACAGTTACCGAAATCAATACAGATTTAATGGACGAGCCAGAAAAGATTAATGAAGATGCTTTCACAGCTTGGCTCTTTAAGATAGAACCTTCAAACTGGGATGCTGAAAAGGGTAATTTAATAGACGAAGCTGCTTACAACGCGTTTACGGAAGAATAGGCCAAAAATTTCATATTTTACTCGATTTTTTTTCTTTTTTTTATTCAATAATTTCAAACAAGTATAAGTGATTAATTCACAAAAGGTTAAATAATAAGCCTTATCCCGGGAAGGAGTGGATCTGCGCTATTTTTCACTTTTTATTGACCTAACGTACCCGTCTTCACAGATATTATATACTGCAAAGCTACGAATGTTACTAATATCATTAGAACTCCGATTGCAAGAATTGAAATTGCCATTTTTCGATCATACACATATTTTGATGCCCGATACAATAATATAAAACCAGTTGAGCATAATATAATAAGAACCGAAGCTACAATACTCTCAATTATGAAAGCTTCGTTAATACTAGTAAGAATAAAAATAGGATCTCCCTGCGAATTTGCTCCTAATGCGGGAGGTTCTCTTACAACTAAATATGCTACTCCTGTCTGAAGTACAAAAAGAATTATAAATACTCCAATTATGCTAATAGATCTAGCAGGCATAGGTAGAGATAATCTTGGAAATTTAAATTTTGGGAAATTTACTTTTGGCTTTCTAAACGTATTTCCAAGAATCCAAGGGGTTTTTCTTCTGATTTTTTCTAGCACTGTCTCAGAACCAATTACATCTTCTTTTTTAGGTTCTTCTTTAGTTTTTGGTTGTTTTTGCATAATAAACTATAATTAAATTATTTATTACGATTTAATAATTTTTTCAAATACTATCAATTGAATCTTGATATATTAATTTATTTTTCCTAATAATGAAATCAAGAAATTCCAAATTTTCTCAACAGAGGGGCCAGATATTCTCTCGTCGGGCGAATGAGTCCCAGTTATGCGAGGCCCAATAGAAATCATTTCCATTTCTGGATATTTCTTCTTCAGAATTCCGCATTCCAATCCTGCATGAATTGCTTTAACTTCAATCTCAGTTTTAAATTGCTCTTTAAATGCATCTCTTGTTAATTTTAATAACTTAGATTCAAAATTTGGTTGCCAACCAGGATAATCAGAATCAACAATAATATCAATCTCTAAATCCGTTATATTAAACAATGTCACAGCTTTCTCCCAGATAACCATTTTAAAATATTCACTTAAACTCCTTTGACTTAACTTGATTTCAATCTCTTCTATACTAGTTCTAATTACACCTAGATTTGACGAACTAAAAACAAGATTCTTAATTTTTGGATGCATTGAAAGGGGACCATTTGGTAAAGTGTAAATAAGATTAAGAATAATATGTTGAATTTTTTGGGAAAAAATTTCATTATATTTTGATTTTTCTTGTTGATAAATCGCTACATCCAGATTAGGGTCAATATTATCAAAGAGGACCTTAATTTTAGAAACAAGATCACCAATAAATGTACTTATCACAGAAATTTCCTCGTCTTTAATATATACAATTGCGGTAGCTTCTCTTGGTATCGCATTAGTCCTGTTACCTCCGTTTATAGACGAAAGATATACTGAAAAATTTTGATTTAATTTCCAAAGGATCTCTCCTATAATCTTTAATGCATTACCTCTTCCTAGATGAATATCCGCCCCGGAATGTCCACCAATTAACCCAGACACAAATATCTTGATTGGAATTAAATTTACCTCATTTTTTATCTTAACAGTTTCTTTTTTTATATGAAAAAATGTCACTCTTCCACCTGCACAACCAATTATCACGGAATCTTCGTCTTCTGCATCTAAGTTAATAAGATAATTACCACTAATTAAATCATCTTCTATATTAAATGCTCCATTTAAACCCCTTTCCTCATCTACAGTAAATAAAAGATCAAAGTCAAGTGAATCAAAGTGTAGTTCCCCATCATGAATTTTTTTCATAAATGTTAATAAATATCCTATACCAACCCCATTATCCGCACCTAATGTAGTCCCTTCAGCAGTAACCCATTTTTTTCGGTCAATTTCAATTATTTTTAATTTTAATGGGTCTTTAGAAAAATCATGAGAAATTCCCTCATTCTTTTCACACACCATATCCATATGACATTGTAAAACAACTTTTTTTTTTGGAGTATCTTTTGTTGAAACTCTTACTACAAGATTTCCCGTTTTATCAACTTTTGTTTCAAATCCTAATCTCTCAGCTTCTTCCTTTATATAAGTTCTTACCTTTTCTTCGTGCTCTGAACAGCGAGGGATTTTAGTAATTTGTTCAAAATATTCCCAAAGTTCAGAAGGTTGTCCTAACTCTTTTAATTTTGACAAAATTATCCCTGTCAACTAAAATATATATAGTATTTATTTTATAATAATTATAAAATAACACTAAATTCCTTATAATTTTATTTAAAGGCTGATTTAATGAGTTTAAAAGATATTTATTCGGAAGTAAAGAAGCGCAAGATGGAAGCTCTGAATAAAAAGGATGTTGTAGAAGCAGTAGAAAAACATGGGAAAATTTTAGCGATTAGTGGAAGGTATGAAAAACCTAAGAAAGTAATAGATCATATGTATGCTTCAGTGAAAAATGTTATAAAAGAAAAAGAAATAATGAAAGAAAATCTATCTCAATTTGATGTAATTCTTATAGGGTGTCCTGGTAGTGATATACCTCATGCTGCTTATCCAAAAGTAAAAGAATTTGTTACAAATGGTGGTTGGTTAATAACTACCGATTGGGCAATTCAAAGTATAATAGAAAATATTTTTCCTGGGTATATAAGATGGAATCGTGCAAAAACCGCTGATGCTGTTGTTCCCTGTCAAATAATTCAGCCAGATCATCCATTTTTAGAGGGAGTTATAAGTGAAATCCAACAGAGTAAATGGCAGAAGCAAACAGCAAAAGATACAAAAAAAAGTGAATTTCGGTGGTGGCTAGAAACCCGTTCTTTTCCAATCCAAATTATTAATTATGAAGCTGTCAGAGTACTGATCAATTCTTGGGAAATCCAAAATAAATGGGGAGAATCTCCTGTACTTGTAGAATTTGATTATGGAAAAATGGGAGGGCGAATTATTCATATGATAAGTCACACACACCTACAGAAAGGAGGAGCAAAAGGTAAATATGCATCTGCATTAATTTTAACAAATATTTTAGATGAAAAAGTGTCTCAGAAGATGGGTATTTCAAAAGCTCCAACCACAGGATATGTTTCTAATTGGGAAACACCTCAAACTCAACAGCAAATTTATCAAACACCAACAGGAAATCAACAAAATAACTATATAACACCTACTTCTGGAGATTCAGGATTAACAGGAACTTCTCAAATAATTGAATTGAGTGTAAGTAATTCTGATAATTTTTCTTATACAAGTAAATGTGTATATTGCGGCTATGATTTTACTGAACACACAGGAAAAGTTTTTATTTGCCAAGTATGCAAAGCTCCATATCACGAAAGCTGCATTAATATGCAAATAAATGAAGGGATCTGTAAAAATTGCAGCAGAATTTTACTATGGTAA
>JBHLOJ010000125.1:0-8939 GCA_048940605.1 Promethearchaeota archaeon | reverse complement strand
ATATTACCGGTAAAAGGTTCAAAATCAACTCCTTCATTTGGGGATGTTAAATTAGCAAAAAAACAGGCGAAACAAAAAAAAGCAGAAGAAAAAGCAAAAGCGTCTGGGGAACAATAGCTAAGAAAACTAATCTGTGAGAAGATTTTTATAAATAATCAAATTTTTTATTCTTTAATTTATTTGAATCTCTGCAAAACTTATTGAGTAAAAATATTAACGTTTTTTAAGATACCAATTTCTTTTAATAATAAGATTCAATGATATTTTCAAAGAAAAAATAATTTAAATAAGAGGGTTGTGAATGAGTATTATAATTTTAGGTGCTTGTGGAGAAATTGGGAGATATATTGCTTTTGATCTGGTAAAAAGTGGATTCAATGTTACTTTGGCAGATATAAGGGAATTTGAAGGAAAAAAGTTAGCTGAAAGGTTGGGTCATAGAGCCATTTTTCAAAAATTAGACGTTATGGATTTTGAAAAGTTGGTTGAAGTTCTCAAGGATCATAAATTAGTAGTAAACAATATTGGGCCATATTATATGTTTGGAGATTGGATTCCTCGAGCAACAATTCAAGCAGGAATTAATTATGTTGATATTTGTGATGATCATGATGCTACACGAATATTTTTAAAAATGAATAAATCTGTAGAGCGTGAGAACTTAACTTTTCTTATTAATTCAGGAGCATCAGCAGGACTTACAAATATAATGGCTAAAATTGGAGCTAATCAATTAGATAAAGTTGATTCTATTAGGGTGTTGTGGTTTGAAGATACTGGTGAAACTATCGGATTTGGGCAGTTAGCACACTGGGCTCACATTGCTATGGGAAAAGTTCCACAATTTATTAATGGAGAATGGGTTAATATCAAAGCCTTAACTGATAGAGAGGTAGTTGAATTTCCTGCTCCATTAGGTTCAGTTCCATTATATTTTGTTGGACATCCTGAGCCTGTAACACTCCCTTGTTATATAGAAACAAGTGAAGCAATCTGTAAGGGAGGCATCCTACCTGAATCTGATATCTTATTAACCAAAATACTTGATAAATTAATTTTATTAAAACATGAAAAAATTATGAAATTAGTTTGCAAGTTCTTTCTGAAGATTTTCCCTCTAATCACTGGAAAAGTGGAGGAAAGAGAGATAATTTCTTCTTTTAGAACTGATGTTATTGGCTTGAAAAATCAGAAAAACGTTCATTTATCATATGCGGTCATAGGTCAGGTAGCGAAACTTACCTCAATCCCCGCTTCAATATCAGCTCAAATGATTGTTAATAAAGAAATCAACTCTTTTGGTGTATTTCCCCCGGAAGGGTGTCCAGATTTAAATCTTGAACTGTTTCGAATGCAATTGAAGAAAAGAAATATTATAATATCAGAAAAGTCAATGTAATCAATTTTTCAGAAATATCCATTTTCTTTTCCTAACCAGTTATATCTACGCGTGATTCAAATCTAGCAATTAATTCATCAATACGACTGTAATCATCTATTGAGATGGTAATGGCCTTATTTGGGCACACTCTCGTACAACGCCCGCATCCTCTACAGTTTTTTTGATTGATCATTGCTTTGCCTTTTTTCATTTTCAATCCGTTATTTATACAAACTTTAAAGCATTCCCCGCAACCAGTACATTTATCCCGATCTACTCTTACTTCAACACCTTCCATTCTTTTTGACGCTTGTCTAAAATCGGCTGGACCGTATTTACTTAAGGCTACTACGCAGCAACAAGAGCAGCAATGACAAATACTCATAAATTCATCCTCACAATCCAATACATCATATAAAACAGCATCAGCTCTTAGCTTTCCCATATGGGGAACTAAACCATTTTCAAAGGCTAATCGTTCTCGTTCTAAAGCTTCTTCTTTAGTTGCAAGATGTGCTCCGGGCCATCTAGATCTATCTATTTTACCAGCTCCTCGCCCCAACCAAGTACAACCTAATGTAACATCATGATTTTTGCATTTGTTATGAGTACGACATGGACAATCCATTAGAAGGATAGTACCAGCCTTACTAATAAAATATTCTACGACCTTACGGGGCACAATTTGATCCTCCCAAGTACCTAAAGATATATTAACCGGTATGGCGGATCCTGTTTGGTTATCAAAACCATCGGGATACCTACGTTTTCTTACTTTACGTTTTATTATCGGTAATTTGGCATGTTTAAGGCGCTTTTTAGCTTTTCTTGCCCATGGAGTATCCATTTCAATTGGCTTTAGATCTTTCTTTCGTTTTCTCTTCAACATATCACCTTCTTCAAAATTATTTAAAGAAAAAATTGTTTTATAGAATAAAATGTTAAAATTCAATTTTAAAATTAATTATATTTTTAATTTTAAAATTTCAGAAGTGAGAAGGAACATTTTAAATTGGTGAATTTTTAAAAAATGGAAACTATGAAATAAGTTTCCTTTTCTCTAAATACTTTCCGTATTTCCACCAGCGATAACAAGATTTAGCCGCTGCTGCTGTCGATCGATATGCTACAAATCCATTGGGTAGAGATTTAGAACGAAATTCATTATTCAATTTTATCCCTTGCTCAAACATATTCATACCTTCGGAAACACACATTAATAATTTACCCGAATTAGAAGGTAAAGCATTAGAAATTCCTTTAATATAATCATCCAAGCTATTTCCTCTTCTAAATACAAGAAATTCTGGTGAACTTGCCATAATTATGGAAGAAAATTGGGGTTCTTCCCCCAACATCTCAATTATTTTGAGAGTATGTTCCATCGTGTTCTTTCCTCCGAATTCTAATGGATTTTTTAAATTAGAGTTAACTTCTGGTATAAATTGGTTGATTTTTTGGGTCAATTCTTGTGATAAAAGGGGCATAATTAAACCATTCCGCTCGACTTCGTCAGTACTTTCCACTGCTGTACCCCCACTCATTGAAATTACAGCTGCTCCTAAGGTTTCTGGAAAAGGATAAGTAAGAGATGTTTGAATCATATCTGTTAACTCCACAAAATTGTCTACTAGAATTACTCCCGTTTGGTTTGCCATTGCTTCCCATAATTTATAATTACCTGCTAATCCTCCCGTATGACTCATAACTGCTTGATGACCAGTTTCGAATTGACCTCCTTTCCATATAATTACAGGTTTCTTTGCAGTTGTCTCTTTTAGCAATTGAACAAATTGATTCCCGTCTCTTTTAATATTTTCAATATACATTGTTATTATTTTTGTTTCTGGATCATCTTTAAAATACTGAAGAAAATCAAGCAAATCCAAATCGATTTGATTACCAAGAGAGACTACTTTTGAAAAACTATACCCTAATGAATGTGAAATCATTCCATGAGAGAAAGCAATTCCCCCACTCTGTGATATAAAGGCTACTTTACCGTCATTTTTTAATTCTCCAAGATCTTCTAAGCCCTCTAAATTAATAGAATCATTTTCTTTAATTTCAGGGTTGACTTCTTGTATTACTCTCATTGGCATTAAGAATGTAAGTTTTGATTTTGGGGAGATCACACCCATGCAATTGGGACCGAGGATACGTATTCCATATTTTGAAGCAACTCTGACTAGTTCTTCCTCTAACTTTTTTCCTTTTTTATCAAACTCAGAATCTAATTCAGAAAATCCACTGCTAAATATATGCGCAAATGGAACTCCTTTTTTACCTATTTCTTCAATAATTGAAGGAGTTATTTGGGCAGGTACAGCTATTATCGCAAGATCAATTGGTAATTCATCTGGTATGGAAGCCACAGAATCATAAAACTTATATCCCATTAATTCCTCGCCAGTATACTTCGAGTTTACAAGGTAAATTGGTTTCGGAAATTGAGCAGATTTCAATGAATAAACATATTGAGTTGCTCCAGATGGATTTTTTTTTGAAACACCAATTATTACTATTGCTCGTGGATTAAAAAGCTGTTCAAACGGTATATTTTCTCTCGTGAATGGATGATTTTTAACTGATATTTAATATTCACCTTTCAATGTTCCAAGATTTTCTATATATAGACTCTAAACAGTTAATGTTTGTAAATTTTTTTTATAATTATAACGCATTAGATAATTGTACATTCCTTTTGATTTTTTCGACAATTCCAATTTTAAACTGTTGGAAGAAAATTATAAATCACTCTTTAGCTTTCATAGACCTAGTATTTTTATATTGAAAAATATAGATATAAAAGCAAGAACATCATATAGGTATATTATTTATCATTATAATTTGGAAAAATAGGGATTTGAAGTGAAAGGCAGGAAATTAAAAACATTAGTTTTAATTATTAGTTTATTCTTTATTTCGTCATCTATTCTTTCTCGAAATGTCTTTTTTGTTAGGAGCTGGGAAAGTTCAGCGACAGGAGTATGTACTGAAGCAGAAGAACAAATTGCTCCCAGTATAACAAAAACATCAGATGGCGGTACGATTATTGCTTGGATGGATAATCGGAGTGTGGATTACGATATCTACGCACAAAAGCTTGACTCTTATGGGAATGCTCAATGGACAATCGACGGTGTTGCTGTATGTTCAGAAATAGCTGATCAAGGATCTCCACGAGTATGTTCTGATCAGGCTGGAGGGGCTATTATAGTATGGATGGATTGGAGTCCATATCCTGAATATGATCTATATGCTCAACGAATTGACTCAACGGGAAATATCCTATGGGATCCTAGTGGTGTTGTAATTTGCAATGCAACTGATGTCCAGTGGAATTTGGATATGTGCTCTGATGGGTTAGGAGGAGCCATTATTGTCTGGCAAGATTATAGATCTGCGGTAACTGATGCTGACATTTATGCTCAAAGAATTAATCAGAATGGAGAAACATTATGGAACGATAATGGAACTAAAGTATGTGATGCAACTGACGATCAGCGCTTTCCCAAACTTACTGTTACTTTTACAGGGAGAATATATTTTACTTGGGCGGATAGTAGATTGGGAGCTTCTGATATCAATATTTATAGCCAGCAATTCAATCTTAACGGAACAGCAATATGGCCTAATAATGGATACATCGTATGTAATGTTGCTGGAGAACAGAATTTTCCGGGAATTATCAGTTCTGGAAGTGGTATTATAGTAACATGGACAGATCTTCGTGACGATCCTCTTGGTGATATATATGCCCAAAGATTAGATTATTCAGGTGTACTTGAATGGGGTCTTGGGTTGGGGATACCAATTTGCAATGCTAATGATTCCCAGTATAACGCTCAAATATGTAGTGATATGGCCTCTGGTGCGATTATAGTTTGGACAGATAAAAGAACAAATTCACAAAACGATATATATGCTCAACGAATAAATTGGACAGGTGATGCTCTATGGACACCAAACGGGACAGCAGTATGTACAGCGATTAATGATCAATCTGGGGCAATGATAATTAGTGATGGTGCTTCGGGGGCTATGATCGTCTGGTCTGATAACCGGAATCCTTCATATTGGCTTCTGTATGGTCAAAGAATTCTAGCTAATGGTACAAATATTTGGACAGACGGTTTAGCAGTTGATTCGTCTATTGGGTGTGATCAATTTAGTCAACGTCTAGTTTTAACTGAACCTGGAATTGCGATAGTGACGTGGGATGATGATAGATCCGGTGGCAAGCGTGATATTTGGGCAGAATACTTCATCGATGAGGAAAATCCAACATCTAACTCTCCGGCTGATTCTGTATATGAGGAAGGTGAAATTGGTATCATTCAATGGATTCTGTCAGATAATGCAGGAGGGGGATACTATAGAGTAAAAATAAATGGAACTGATTATATTCCATGGACCGAATGGGATATAGGGGAAAATCTGCAGGTACCAATCAATACCACTGTTGTAGGAATTTGGGAGTATACTATTGAATACTATGATGCAAAGGGATTTATGGGCATCCCTGATACAGTATCTATCAGGATAACAGAAAAACCCAGTGAAGGTTCTCCTAAAATATTTGGTTATGATCTTCTGTTAATAATTAGCTGTTTACTTTTAGGTATTCTCATTTTAAAGATGAAGATAAAGAAAAAATAAATAATTACCAAAAAACCTTTTTTTTTTGTTTAATACTTTTTTATTTTTGAATACTGTTAATCTTCGATTTTGGGATTATGTGTATCCAAAATAATAAAAAAATGTTTTAATTGAATAATTAATTTGATTTTTTAAGGTGATATATTGACTCAGATTGATTTTTTCAAGAAATTGTTCTATCCCAAAACACTCGCTTTTATTGGAGCGAATCCAAGAAGAATTTGGCATTTGGGTGGATATATAAACAGATTTCCAAAAGATTCTCTCTATATTGTTACAGATTACTATGAGGCTTTAATGGAAAAACATGAAGAATTTTTAAAAGGTGTGAATATTTACAGAGATATTTCAGAGATTCCTGACGAAATTGACCACAGTATTATCTCAGTCAGCAGGAATAGACTATTAGAAACAATAAAAAAATGTTTAGAAAAAAAATTTTATACGATCCATGTATTCTCTGCTGGAACAGGTGAATTCGATGAGAAAGGATACGAAATTGAATCGGAATTATATGAATTATTCAAAAACAATGAAAATAGCCGACTAGTGGGTCCAAACTGCATGGGGATTTACAGTCCAAGAGGTAAATTCACTTATGCTGATAATTTTAGTGAACAAGCAGGTAATTTTGCATTAGTTTCACAAAGTGGGGATCTTACGAATCGGATTGTTTCTAGTCTAAATAATCGAGGAGTATATTTCTCTTACGCAGCGAGTGTGGGTAATTCGATATCTCTTAGAACTTCCGATTTGATAGATTTCTTTAATAAAGACGAAAATACAGATGTTATATTGTCTTATATGGAAGGCTTTTCTCAATTTCGACAATCAGAATTAGAAGGTAGAATCTTTTTCGATTCATTAAAAAAGAATAAGAAGCCATTACTTATATTGAAAGGGGGAGCTTCAGAATTAGGAAAAAGAGCAGCAAGTAGCCATACAGGATCATTGGCATCACAAAATCAAATTTGGAAGTCCTTATTCAAACAAACAAATGCAATTCCAATAGAAACATTCGAAGAATTGATAGATACAGCCGTATTGTTTAGATATTGTTCTGATTGTGAGCCAAAACATAACAATATACTCATGATAACTTGGAGTGGGGGATCTTCCGTGTTAGGTGTAGATTCTATTTCCCGTTTAAATGTGGGAATAGACATTCCTGCAATTCGAGAACCAACTCATTCCAAAATGAAAGACTTGATCCGAGTAGGCTCGATAACAAATCCTTTGGATCTCCCAGATATTAGAGATGACGATCTCCGGTTTGAATTGTTCAAACTGGCGATAAGCGAAGATTATATATGCGGTGGTATTCGACTTAATACATCTCCTAGAGGGAGAAGAGGGAGATTAAATGATGAGGCAATTGAAAGATTTTACACAGATTTAATAAGATACAGAGATATATGCACTAAATTGAAAAAACCCTTCATGATAACTAGTCCTGATTCACACAATAAAGAATTCAGAAAAAGGTTAATTGAATTAGAAATCCCTTTGTTCCCAAGCTTTTCAAGGGCAGCTAAAGCTTTTTCGAATTTATATCATTATAAAAATTATAATAGAAAAATTTAACTTAACAATTTTAAAATTACAATATTCAAAAATCAAGAACGGTGATATAGATAGCGGTCATATATTGCGTGTACGACTTTTTTAGTTGCCTTGTCCCTTAAAAACCGGATTTCGCTTTGTATCTCAGGTAATCCAGCAGGTATTGTGAATATTAAGTTTTCAGCATCTTTAATCGTTACAGGTAGGTCAAATTCCCCATCATCAATTTCAAGGTGAGCCCAGAGCAGTCGATCTTTCAATTCCACTTTTAATGAATAAACACCACGATAGGTCTTATAAGTTCCTTCTACCTCAGAAGTTATCTTACTATATCTAAATGCAGGAAGATTTTCTGGATCATTTTGAGTTAGGATTGCTAAAATCCCATCTACTACCATTGCGCAAACCCCTTTGGCATCATTTTCAATAGCAAAAACTCCTAAATTATCCTCTGGGAGAATCGAAAGCCTTGCGGTTGAGGAAAAAAGTCCTCCTCCGTGCTGGATTAGAGATTTTCCAAAAAATTGTCCTTTATTCCATCCTAAGCAATAATACATATCCTTTCCAGAAGTAATAGGGCTTCGGATTAATGGTTGCCAGAGAAGATCCATGGTGTCTTCTCTAAGTAAAATATTTCCATCATATTTCCCTTTTTGGAGAATAAATTTAATATAATTTGTCATTTCATGGGCGGAACTGAGAATTCCACCGGCGGCGTTTAAAAACTCGCTGTATGGATGTGTAAAAACTAAGGTTTTCTTCTCTTTTATTGCATATCCAGTACTAACATCATTGAGCGAATCATTATTTACTTCTTCTGATGAGTAAGTTGTTCGATCCATACCCAACGGTTTCAATATGTGTTCTCTCATGTATTCTACAAATTTTTTGCCCGTTAAATCTTCAATAAGATAACCTATCAAAGTATACATGTCATTATTATAAAAGAATTGTTCGATGGGATCAAATAATCGTTCATTCTCAGCGTTTTTAATATACCATTCAAGATCAGAGCGATTTAATACAGGTGTAAAATTAATATGACGTTTTATATGATGGAGCATTTCTAAAATGGTGCCATCAAGAGCAGGTAATCCTGTTGAATGACTTAGGAGATGCTTTAATAAAACCGGTTTCTGGGGATTTTGAGGAAACCATGGGAAATATTGTATGATAGGATTTTCAATATTTAATAATCCTTTTTCTTGAAGTTGTAATATAGCAATTGCCGTAAATGATTTAGATATACTCCCAATTCCTACTAGCGTGTTCTTAGTCATAGGGGCTAAAGTATCTAAATTACGATACCCAAATCCACGTTCAAAAAGGATCT
>JBHLOJ010000124.1:0-9156 GCA_048940605.1 Promethearchaeota archaeon | reverse complement strand
TTGAATTGCACCTTCAATAATGTCAATACTGGTTGGAGAGGTCTCAATATAGATCCCTCCCTCATTATTAGCAAAATTATGAGCCTCATTTCGGATAATTTTATCTCTCAGTTTAAGTAAATGAACATTATCTCCGACTAAGATAAAAGGAATATTTTCACCAGCGCAATGTCTTATTTCAGTAAGTAAACCTTTTACTTCACTATATGTTTCTTGTCTTGTTAAATCAAAAACTAATATAACTCCAGCTGATCCTTTATAAAACGTACTGCGAATAAATTCAAAACGATCTTGGCTTTTTATATCCCAAATGCTTAAAGTAGCAAATTCTCCTTTTCTAAATTCAACCTCTTTTGTGAGAATATCAACACCTACGGTTAGTGGGTAGTTTGGTTGAAACTTATTTTTAATTGCTAAATTCTTAATTAACCTAGTCTTATCTACTCCTGCAACGGCTATCAATAATACTTTTATTTTATTATACATCTTTTCAATACAGATCCATGTAGACCAAATTTTTCACAGAAAACCTTTAGACAATTATGTAATAAAATTATAGATGATTATTAAAAATTATTTTTCATAATTTTTGATAACCTTAAAAAACAAGACGATGTAAGAATTCTTTCTATTCAAATTTTTTCTCTTTTATTAATTTGAAAATATGAGAAAAAGTCCATTATACAGGCGACTTGGAAGCAAAAAATATTACAGTAGTCATATTCGTTTCTTCTATTCTTTATACACTAAGGTTTAAAACTTTTTGTCCCCAAATATAATAGTAAGACAAAAAGAAGATTATACTAGCCATGATACAAATGATTGTTCTATTATCATATTTCCATTCAAAAATAGGTGCCACAGTATTTTATTCTTTTCCAGAGACTCCGCTAGCTAAAGAGATATCTAATAGATTATATGATATCATGACTCAGCAGAACGAGGAAGAGTTTTTTACCCATTCATTCGAAGATTTAAAAATTCTAAATTTTTACTTTCAAATTCCCTCAGAATGGGCGCGAGGGAAAAAAGAAATGGTAATGCTCTCGATAATTATTAATCAACAAATATCTCCTGAAATTGAAGAGAGCTTATCATTGTTATGCAGAAAATTCTCGGAAAAGATGCAGTCGAATGAAGACATTTATACAGGATTTTACTCATATGAATTAGACAAACATGATGAAGTTGATAAAGAATGTATAATAAAAAACGAAAACTTTATCAAACAATCAGTTCGGGATTTATATTGGAATGTTATGGCAATAGAACCACAATTTGAAGTCGAGGATGAGGATGAGGATGAGGATGAGTTTGGAGGTAATTATGAATCTACAAAACCATTTCCCCCGATCCCGCCTAGTTCTCCTAGTTCGGCAGGTGGTGCTAAACAAAAAATACAGCAAGTTATTAAGCTTGAACTGTATTGTAAGCACTGTGGCGCTAAACTCTCAGAAGGACAAACAATTTGTCATGCATGTGGAAAAAAGGTAGTTTAGATAATAATTAGACAAAAATATTAACATTGAAAAATGAACGAAAATATAAGATATTACCAGTATGATGATTTAAGAACAGAATTTAGAGAGTTTAAGAAGGTACCTTCTTATGAGGATTTAAATTCAGATTCTATAAATTTATTCGTTGATACTCATCGAAAACGAGTGTGGATTTGGCATGGAAGTAATACAACCACAAAAATGAAATTTATTGCTACCAAATTATCACCTGCCATTAGAAATAAGTATGGTAGTGATTTTAAAATCACAGCGGTCGATGAGGGTAATGAAACCTTAGGTTTCAAGATAATGCTTGGAAAAGCAGATGAATCTGAGTGTCCAGAAACTCAATTCAAATCCATTTATGATCGAATTAATGATGATATAGAATTGCTTGAATCTTTATCCAAGGAAAAGAGAATGCATCTTGAAAAAGTTAAAAGATCCCCCCTTGATAATTCTGAGGAAGAAATAAATCATAATCTATATTGTAAACATTGTGGTAGTAAACTCACTAAAAATCAAGAATTTTGTAATGTGTGTGGGGAGAGGGTAATATAATCTCATCCTATTGTCTTCAAACAATTGTATATTCAGTTTTGGTTGATTTCTCAATTAACTTCATTTTATCTGATCCTTTTTCCACATTTTCTCCGCCAATAAGTAACCCATCTTTCCCAAAATTATACAGCCTATACATATCGCCATAATCTAACGCCACGATGTAAAACGGCATGTGTGTCGCCTTAACCGAGAGCACGGGGAACGGACCACCAAACGCAACCTTTTTCTCCTCTTTTACCCGTAGCACTCGAACATTTTGAGGCTTTTTTTCACGAAATTCCCGTTTGGCAAACTTTACAATCTCTCTTAAGGCAGTCCTTTCGGTGAATTTCGGCATAATAGACACTAAATAGAGTTAGGAAAGTACCCTAAATAAATACCTAGATTTAAAATCTTAGATCCATACATATAATAATAAGGCGAAAATGTTATATTGAGATGAGGGAGATTTTCAAATGGACATGAAAACGTTTAAAAAAACATTTAAATTTATTTGTGAAGAATGTGGAGAATTTTCCCATACAGAACATGAATATTGTGAAAAATGTGGGGCAAAGGCTTTGAGGAAGGCAATAAAAGATGATTATGTAAAATATGAAACAAAGAAAAAAGCAGATTCTGTAATACATGAAGAAAAGAGGAAAACTGACGATGCTAGGAGGATAACGGAGAAAGCTAAGATAAATGCTGTAAAGGGTGCTAATGAAGATCGAAAAATTAGTTATGATAAATATCAAGAAAAAAAGAGATTAATACAAAAAGAAACACGTATGGAGAATATTGAAGAAAATCTAGAGCAATATAAGAAATATCAACAAGCGTTAAAATCAGATTTAGCTCGTTTATCAATTATCTTAAAAAGAAATACGATAAAAGACAATCAAAAAGAAAAATTGAATACATGTATAAATCTCTTGAAGGAGGAAATTGAAATGGTAAGATTAATGATAGATACCTATGAAATTAGAGCCAAAGTAAAGAAATTAAATAAAGAGCATAAGGAATTGGTTTCTAGAAATCTGGAAGGGGAATTTGTAGAAGATCTCATGAAGAGTAATAGATTTGAAGTTGAGTTATTAAATAGAAAAGATAAGGAAAATTCTGATATAATAAAGGAATTAATAAGAGAACTAAATGAAAAGAAGAGAAAATATCGAGATGATTATGAAATGTCTGATATAGAACAAAAAATAGAGTTAATGAAAAAAAGAGAATCGGAGATTCCAAACGGACCTCAAAAAGATAAGCTGATTGAGATGAAGCAAAAAATTGAAATTAACACAAAAGTAATGGAGATGTTTAAAAGAAACGAAAACACACTCCTAGAGATAGTAAAAAATGATGAGGAATATAAAATTTTAATGGAAGGTAAAAATGCTGGTGAATCTGTTGAGAATCTGATTAAAGAAAACAGATCTTATGCAGAAACATTAGCAAAAAAAGATAAAAAATATAGTGAAGAAGCGAAAAAATGGAGCAAAAGTGAAGAAGGGAGAATATGGTTTAAAGAAGCTGAAGAAATGCGAAGAATGAATCCTGTTTTAGCTAGAGATAGCGATAATAGATATAGACGGGGATTAAAATTAATTAATGAGATTAAGATGAATGAGGAAGAATATAAGAGACTATTAGAAAGAAAGAATAAAGGAGAGTATGTTGATGATTTAATAAAACAAAATCGTTATACCGCAAAAGTTCTTACCGAACAAAACAAAAACGTTTGGAATGAACCTCGTTCTCAAGGGCTAACAATGAAAAAAGAAGTTAAGAGTTCTGAACTACAGAGAGAGAAAGAGAAGGACAAAATCCTTGTTTGATACTATACTGAGGAGTCTTATAAATTGAGTATCTTATAATTTACATAATAGTGTATACTTGTTGGGAGACCAGTAAATACATTAATTTTAAATATTCTCCGATATAATTCTTTTGCATAATCGGCTTTACACTTTTGGCGAAAAAAAATGAAATCAAATGCAAAAATAAAGACATTGATTTTAATGACCTTCGGATTTAATTATGAATGAAATATTAATAAGGCAGTGAGAAAAGTTAAATGAGACGTTATTGGTGTAAAAATTGTAATAAAATGGTCGATATGAGAAAAGATTACACTTTTCTTGTAAGACTTTACCTTATAAGACGGGTTTGTGCCATATGTGGAAAAAAAGTAAAAAAAAAAGAGGATTCCGAAATAAGCAAACTGAAATATAGAAAGAAAGAGGGGATATAATCTATTCTTTCTACTTGGCACTACATCTGTTGTAACAATCATGAACTTCTACATTAATAAGGCGGTAAAAGTTAAATAACTCACCCATAGTTTGCTAATTATTTATAAATAGGTCTAGAATTTTTTGGGGGAGGTACATTATTCCTCACTAATTTTTTTCCTAAGTAATGAAATCGCGATGGCACTGCTTACCTACTGTTTCTGGATAAAGTCAATAAGGAGCTCATTGTCAATTCCGCTCACATCGATGTTCTCGACCACCTTCTCAATCTCATTCTCAATCTCGAGTACCTGCTTTTCGATAAACGATTATTTTTGATTATGCTGAATTACAGAACAAAGAAAAAAAAAAGATTTTAGAATTCAAAAAATTTCTTGGCATTTTCATGTAATATTTTGTCAATCTCTTGTTTTGTAAATGATAACCCATATTCTTTTGCTTTTTCGGGAATGTTATTAACCCATTCAACCCATGATTTGTCGGCCATTACTCCTGCGAGATATGGAAAATCCGTTCCAAACATGATTCTATCACCTAGTGAGCCTCCGAAAATAGGAGGTATATCCAAAGCAGCCCTTAGAGTGGATAACCACCATGCAGGCATTCCCACAGCTGTGATCTGGTGCCCAGAGATTTCAGTGTAAACATTATAATGTGCAACCATTAAATTGATTACATGATAACTCCAAGTAGATGAACCCATATGAACAACAAGAATTCTTAGATCGGGGAACCGAGCTGCGATACTATCTAAATAAAGGGGATTAGCATATTTTATTTCTGTATTTGGATGTGCAATTGGAGCGGTATGCGTATGTAAAGTTAATCCTAATTCAATACATTTTTCATAATAAGAATCGAATTTTCGGTCATCGGGATAAAATCCAGTAGGAGGATAAATCTTCACCCCTTTTACACCCCAATCCCTAACAGCTTTCTGGAGCAATTCTATAGCATTCTTTCTTCTTGGATCTATTCCTGCAACATACTGAAACTTATCCGGATAATCTGCAAGTTGTTTGATATACCATTCATTAATTTCTTCAATAGACCATTTAGCTTCCCCTAAATGTGATAATCCAGCATCAGGATGATTAATAACGGTTTTTTCAATCCCTGCCGCTTCCATTAATTCAACAAAAGCAGTAGCATCAACAGCCCACAATTGTGGAAGTAGATTTTTATAAACAGCTTCTATGGGTATTCCTAACGATTTTGAGAAACTATAAGCTACACCATCCCAGAAGGCATCAGAATAGATTTCTTTACAAAGGATATGTGCATGCGCATTAATTACCATTTTATTTCCCTCATTTTTTTTGTATTTTGGCAATTCACTTTAATATTGCCTAAGGCAATTTATGAAGAAGGATGTCATAATATTTAAATGTTTTAAGACCAAGTGCAGGTTGAGGAAAATATAAATAAAATCTTTGAATACTTAAGTAAATTTAATAAAATGGGATAATCCCATACGGATGGTGAGGGTTTCGCCTTTCGGTTCTTTGGCATTCTCTTTTTCCAAAACCTCCTCCAGCTTTTCTAAGATCTCATCATCGATGGCCACAATATTTTTCACTACCATAGAAAATTATTTGTGTTTAAATGATTTAAAATTTGTCAGTCCAAGTAATATAGACTAAAAAGAATCCTTACCATCACACTTCAAAAAAGATTAAATACAAAATTATCAGTTTTCATTATAATCAAAATTTTTTTTTGGTGAAATTACAATGAAGAAGAAATATAGATTGATAGGAAATCTAATTATAGTAGGAATCATAATGACTCTATCACTTAATTTTTATGTGAATCGCGTGACTTTTGATGATAAGTCAAATATAACACATAGAACTGAGGAGGGAGGATCGATCCCGTTGATTTCAACAGAATGTGCTAATTATTGGGGGGTACCGGAAAATATATCACTTGATCATAGACCTGTTGATGTATTTTTAGGAGATGCGAACAATGATGGATACAATGATATTGTTTGTGCTGAAAACTATAAAAAGAATGTTTCGATTATTCTGTGGAACTCAACATCAAATACATATGACCCTTATTTTAACAGATCAGTAGGTGATGGGTACCCCGAATGTGTGTTTATCGGGGATGCAAATAATGACGGGTATAATGATATTGTAAGTGGTAATCGTGGCAATTACGGCTTATCGATCCTCTTATGGAATGCAACAGCAGAGGATTGGGACCTGCCGATTACAAAGGTCAACGGTATAGATAATGTGGGGGTGTTTGTCGGAGATGCAAATAACGATGGTTTTAACGATATAGTTTTAATTAGTAATTATGAACATGAAGTATATATATATTTGTGGGATGACGCTTTAGGTGATTGGGAATCACTACTAACAAAGTTTACTTCCGCAGAGCCTTTGGATGTTTTTGTAGGAGATGCAAATAATGATGGGTATAATGATATTGTGGTAGCAAATCAAGGTCCTTGGTGGACCGATATTTTCCTATGGAACGAATTGACTAGTGATTGGGATTTCAATGTGTTTGGGGATGGGGCTACAAATGGACGTAGTGTCTTTATCGGAGATGCTAATAATGATGGATATAATGATATGGTAGTCTCAGATGGTTTTGATATTGAACTTTCTCTATGGAACTTGACGATTAATGATTGGAACGATGAGATTACCAAAACAGTAGGTTACGGAGTTGGTGGAATTTTCATAGCAGATGTAAATAATGATAGATTTAATGACATCGTTGCTACTACAGTGCATCCCAATAATAGCATGGTTGTGATATTCCCATGGAACACTACTCTTAGTGCGTGGGAAGATCCAATAAATATTACAGTTAGACCTTACCCTTATAGCGTTTTTGTGGGAGATGCGAATAATGATAGGATTAATGACATTATTACTGCTAACAAATATAATTATTCACTCTCCCTAATTTTAAGGTATCCCGATCATATTTATTTAGAGATAATTAACCAAAGCCTTAATCAAGATCAGTTTAATATTACATTTTATCTCCATGGTGTACATCAGTTTGATAAAACCATCGATGATGCTGAAATCCAAATGTGGTGGGATGGGACAGAGATCTCAAATAATGTAGTAAATCTTGGAGATGGTTTTTACTTTATATCTTTTACTTCGATCTTCGTATCTTCTGGAGAAGAACCGATAATACTGAATATGACAATTTGGGGTGTTGGTTTTTATTACGAATATTTTGAAATACCCATAGCAATTGAATTCCCTCAAGTTGATAATATTCTAATATGTAAGCTTGTTGATCAGTCCTTTACACTCTACGATTTTAATCTCACATTCTCGATTTCTAATGAAACTGGAGACCCGATTAATACAGCTTTGATTCAAATATGGTGGGATGGTGTTGATGTTTCAGGAGATGTACAAAATTATGGAAATGGAATATATTTTATCTCACTAGTCCCAAAACCAGTTTTACCAGGTGAAGAACCTATTTTGCTAAACATGACCATTTCTGCTGATGGGTATGAAGATCTTTACTATGAAACCTATTTCGCTGTAGATCCCATGGTTATGAGAAAATATAATGGTGGAGTTCCTATTACTCCAATGTGGATGGTTTTCCTAATGAGTTTGTTGTATTTTGGAATGCCTGCTGGAATGATTGTATTAATTATCTATCTTAATAAAAAGCGAAAAAGTGTACCTCTATAATATACTTATTCTCTTTTTTTTTCCTACTATATTTATTCCTTGATGATTTCATAGTATTTATAGTTAAATTTATTGATTGTAAGAACAAAATTGGGTTATTGTATAGACACTTTCACAAAACCACCAATCTATTACTTTTTTTTAGATCAGATTTTTGTGTAACACCTAGAGTAATTGAGCGTGATACCGAAGTGAGGGGTTCTTTTTTAGGGTTCAGGTGGTGAACGTTGCCTACTCTCGGATTGCCACATGAACGACATTTTATTTAATTAGGGGAATAAGTAATGTCATTCCTCTCATACTGATATCATGCCAGTTACTTCTCTTCTATGTTTTTTATTCTTATGTGTATTCTTCCAGAAATAATTTCATTTATTACTCAATTTTTGCTTAAAAATGTAAAACATAAATACCACATTATCATATTGTCTATTCCCTCCATTATTTTTATCTTCTGGCAAGGTAATCTATAAATACACGAATAGCATATTTTTAACATGAGTGGCATAAATACGATAATTATAAATATACCCGAAACGCCTCGAGAAATGTTCGTTTGGAGTATAGTATTTTTAAAATTTTGGAGATATACAAAATGATCCCGAAAAACACCAAATCCATTACCTCAGAATGGCTTAATTCGGTTTTACATAAAAATAACTTCTTAAAGAAAGAAAATATTACATCTGTAATCTGTGAGCCTTGTGGTGGAGGAGAAGGAATAATAGGCGATATTTCTCGAATAATTGTAACATACGATGGAGATAGATCTCATCTACCCAATACTATGATAGCAAAATGGCATCCTTCAAATAGTTTTTTTTATAGTTTGGGTATTCAGCTTGGATTTCTTGAAAAGGAAGTTAGATTTTACTCTGAACTAGCTCCTATTAGTCCGATTAGAGTACCAGATCTTATTTATTCAGATTTTGATTTGAATTCCAATAGATTCGCTCTTCTGCTCGAAGATTGTTCAAAATATGCCAGTCCCGATTTTTTTAAAGGGTTGGATTATGACCAAACTAAAATTGCAGTGACCTCTCTGGCACGATTTCATTCCCGTTGGTGGAACGCTGATGATTTATATTCGTTTAAATGGCTTCATGAAAACAAACAATCTTTGTGGAGTTATGGCTATAAATCATTCAATTATTATTGGAAATCGGT
>JBHLOJ010000123.1:6796-9213 GCA_048940605.1 Promethearchaeota archaeon | reverse complement strand
CACATGAGGAACAGGTTCTTCTTAATAGTGCAACTTTTTCGAATTGGGAGGCTTTTAATAAATCTGAGCTTGTTGTAGTCCCTCAACGCTCCTCTGTCCCATATTATGGTATTGATAGTGACGGATGTTGGTGCAGTCATCGCTGGTGGGAAGGAGAGAGTGGTGGCCAACCTAAAAACACTCCTGTGATGCATTGGAGAACCAATGTAAGTCTAGCAGTAGATATGTCAGACTATATTATCACTTCAGTAGACTTTAATGCGATAATAAATGGTAGTGTAGACATGTACATTGATACTCCTGGTGATACTTTGGCCAGAGCAGGAGTTTCCATCAATCAATATGAAAAATATGATTATGCTCAATTTTACGTTGAAATTACCACTTTAGATATTGATGCGTTAAATACTTACAGGATTGCGTTTAATCAAACACTCTGGTTAGGTAATGAAGGACTTTCATTATATGATATAGAAGGCTTGATTGGTGCCTATGATGATCAGGCAATAATTGATGCGTTAACTAATGTTTTAGCAGTAGATCCAGGTCATAACAATTTTACGATTGTATTAGGAATATATATGTACTGTGAAGACAATAATTCTGGCACAGACCTCGATGATTGGACTGATTTACGGTTTAAATTTCTGAATTTGACTTTTTCTTATGCAAAAAAAATAGACCAATTTACTTCTGTCTCATGGAATCAAGATGGAGATAAAATCAGTGATATCAGTAATGATACAGTGGTAGTAGATGAAGCAATCCTCAACTTCAAATATAAAATCAATGACACATGGCCGATTGCATCACCAAATTCTGAAATTAGGGTTTTAATTAATGATAATCTACATCCTGAAACTGTAAAGTTAAGTACCGCCAATACATCATTCCAATTTGCTCAATTAGGGGGTTTTGATGTAACTTCTCTAATTATAGATGATGTTAACCTTTCGATACAAGTATATCTTGCTGATGAGTTTAGTTTGGATAAGAATATTAGAATATCAATAGATGATGTTACACTAAATATATCTTATACAATAATCTTTCCTGATATAGGAACCGATTTATACTTATTTTTAGATAATGTAAATAAAACTGATGATCCTGATATTGATATATTTATAGGTAATTCTCTAAATATTACCGTTAAATATCTAAATTCAACAGGAGCACACATACCTAATGCTACAGTGCGATTATTAGGAACTTTTTCGGGAGACATAGAAGAAGATAAAATATTGAAACAATATACTCTAATTATGAATACAAGTGTATCTGATGCTGGCACACATTTTTTAACAATCCAAGCACAAGCAGAAGATCATGAAACAAGGGAAATAATATTTAGAGTAGATATTACTAAATTTGAAAGTAAAAATTTAGAAGTTCTATTAAATGATCTTAACGTTACTCAAGATCCTTACCTTCAATTAACTGTAAGTGAGCTCTTAAATATATCAATTAAATATACCAACCTTTTGGGAACTCATATTTCAGGGGCAAATGTGTTATTAACATCCGAAACTTACACATCATACTTAAATGAGAGTATTAGTTTAGAGCACTATTCAATAATTATTAATACAACTGAAAGGTTAAAAAGAGGAACTAATTATTTTACAATTGAAGCTCAATCGTCAACATTTCAAACCCAATCGGTAGAGATTACTATCTCTATTAGAAAGATTAATCTTGAGATTATACTTTTATTTAATTTGAATACTATAAAGGCAAAACCTGGGGATGATATTAATTTATACATAAAATTAAATAATACTGATTTTGGTGGATTTGTGAAAGGGGCGTTTTTAAAATATTCATGGCAAGGGGGAATTGGATTCTTTACTGATGAAAATAATGATGGTATCTACGAAACTACTATATCAAATTTTCCTGAGGGTACTTATGCCATAGAATTATCTGGAATTGCGGGAGATGATTATAACATTGAAAATTTTCAAATTTTTGTTTCAGCATCTAGTGAACAGAAGGAAGAAAACATTCTTTTCCCTTTACTATTTGTAATTTCTCTTATATTAATTTCAGGTTTAGCAATTTATATTTATGCCTATCAGACATATTTAAAATATCCTAGACAAGTAAGAAAAGTCCGAAAATATAAAAAGTCTCTGAAACGGAAATCGGCTCCTAGTATACCTATTATAGGGAGAGAAGCGTCCTTCAAATCTCACTATAATGAAAGTTTAGGTAAATCTACTACCAACCTAAAATTGAAACGTCATCCTGGTATGGTAACACCTTTAGAACAAAAAATGCCTTCTGAAAAATCAATAGAACAAAAAATGGAACCAGATCAATTAACTGAGAAAGCTATTGAGAAAAAGGAAGAATTAGACGATTTAGTTAAGAATTCTTCAAAATAAGCAAAGATTTAATACTATTTTTTTTTT
>JBHLOJ010000123.1:0-6696 GCA_048940605.1 Promethearchaeota archaeon | reverse complement strand
AATTTAATTATTTTTAAACAGTTTAAATATAAAATATAAATATGTATTTCCTTTAATTCTAATCACCTTAGAAATTATAAATAATAAAATCCTAAGTAACTTATTTAATTAAGAATATAGAATTTCATATCAAACCTAAAATGGATGATTAAATTAGCTATGAAATCTTCAAAAAATAAGATGGTAAAAATATTGGTAATTTTACTTTTCCTAATTGGGTTATTTTCAATTTCTAATATTCCAAATTTTTCAAAAAAAGATTTTATGGGCGAAAGTGAAAAAAACCTTAATATTTCAGCTGAGCAATGGTCAAAGAAAACTTATAATATACAGTTGATTGAAAATTCAAATTTTTTTACAAGTGCTAATTGGACATCGGAATTTCAGGGGGACTTAAGTGATATTACAACAGCTATTCAAAATGAAGAAGCTCACTTTATTATTCAAGGAGAACAAGTCACGAATTATGAAATAGTTTCAGGTACTATAAATAACTCATTAACCTCTCAAGGATGGATTAATTCAACAAATCCTCTAATACCAGTTTACCCGAGAAGGATAGCATCCGAACCACTTCACAATATTACTAAAGATGGTTGTTGGACTGCTCATATTTGGAATGAATCTTCAGGAACACCTTTGAATCCCTTTCAAAAAGTTTCTGCTCAGTGGGACAAAAATGTTACTTTACTTTATGATATGTCTGACTATAACATAACATCAGCATCACTTAAAGTAAAAGTTAATGCCACAGTAAGAGCATATCCCGGGGATGGTAAAGATCCATACACCCCACCTTATCCATGGGGTGGAATTGAAGTGCCTGGTGATTATTATTCTACATATTTTGGAGAAGGGGATTATATTATCTTTTATGTTGTTTTGTCAAATATACAGAAAAATGTAAGTTACAGGGTAGCAGAATTTAAGCCTGAAAACCTCGGGACTGATGTAGGTCAAAACTCATATGATAACATTACAGACACTATCTTTGAACCAGAAAATATGGATGATTTAATTTTTTATTTAAACCAAGTTTTAGCAACTGATTTTCAGAACTTCACGATTAGTGTTGGTGTCGAAATAAATTGTGAAGATAATATTGTCTCTGATATGGATATTTTTGAAGATATTTACATAAAAACATGTGATTTCAATATCACATATGTAAAAAAAATTGATCAGTTAACAACAGCATCATGGAAATATCAAGGAGAGCCATTAGAGAGTGATAACGGTATAATAGAGATAAATGAAGCAATAGTTAACTTTAAATATAAAATTAATCAATCTTGGCCAACAAATTTATCCCCTAATTCTGAAATAAAAATATTAATTAATAATCATGAACATACTGAAACATTTAAGTTAAGTGAAGCCGATATTTTCTTCAAAGATATTAAAGGTGCTGGAATAGATGTTGCTAAGTTAATTCCAATCGATGAAGAGATTAACCTTTCAATTCAAGTGTTACTCGCAGATGAATTTGGATTAGCCGAAGCCTATGAGATTGCAATTGACAATGTTTATCTCGAGATCTCTTATGATTTCTATACTCTGACAGAAGAAAATTATCTTTTTCTGATTTTATTAATAATCGGATTAATAGTTGCTGGTGGTTTGGCTGGATATTTCATATATTATCAACGAGTATTAAAGTATCCTCGAGCTGTGAGAAAAGTTCGAAAATATCGAAGATCCCTAAGCAAATCAACCCCTCCTACTGTTTCTGTTAGAAATCGGGAATCTTCTTTCAAATCACAATATAAAAAGGAATTGGGAAAAACATCAAATTATTTAAAAAGTAAACCTTCAATACCAGTTATGGCTAGCAGTAAGTCTCCTAAGAAAGCTCCAATAAAAAGCGGGAAAGCAAACGTCTCAAAGAAAACCTTACTAATTTTAATCATTCTTCTAATAGGATTTTTAGTACCTTTTATTTTTACAAATCTTTATTCAACCCAAATTTCAATTCAAAAAACTTTTAATAGCAATAATCCAATCCCAGCCCAAGATACCTCTTGGACAAGAGAATCTAGGACTGCTCAATTGATTGAGAATTCAGATTTTAATAACACAGATAACTGGGAATATAAGTATAATGGTGATGCAACAGATGTTAATGCATCTATAAGTAATGGAGCAGCGAATTTTGATATTATGGGGAATAGTGGAACTCAACAATGGATTGAGAACAATCCTTTAAGTGGTGAGTGGAGCAAAATCCAAAATGTTGACGGAATTCCCGTTCCTGAAGTGGATGAGATGAGAAGTGATGGCTGGTTTGTAAGACATCGTTATATAGACAATGCGTTAAATCAATCTGTGAAAGCGCAATGGCAGAAAAATTTTACAATGGAAGTTGATATGTCTGATTATAATATAACCTCTGCTTCTCTTGATGTATGGATAAATGGGACTGTTGAGAATCAAGATGCAGATTCAGGCGGTATTGACAGACCAGGAGATACAGATATAAGTAGTGGTATACTTCAAATGGCTACGGGTGATTTTGCTCGATTTTTTGTCTTAGTATCAGATTTACAACATGATAGAGAATTCGAAGCCATTAATTATCAGACAGCAGATTTGGGTAAAGATGGTCCTCCTGCAGTAACCGAATTAAACGATACTAAAGTTGTACCAATTACTGAGGAGTCTCTTATTTTTTATCTTAACCAAGCCTTTGAAAAAAACAGTCGAGAATTTGCTCTTACTTTAGGTATATCTGTTTGGTGTGAGGATAGTGTGTACGCAACGGATAGAGATTTTTGGAATGGATTATGGATAAAGAATTTTACTCTAACAATATCTTATGAGAAAATTATCAATCAATTTACTTCAATTTCATGGGAATACAAGGGAGATCAACTTAACTCAGAAGGCTACAGAATAGAAGTTAGTGAAGCAAGACTTTATTTTAAGTATAAAATAAACACAACTTGGCCTAAAAGTTTATCTCCTAATTCTGAGTTTAAGATTTTAATTAATAATCAAGTACATAATGAGACTGTTAAGTTGAGCAATGCAGGACTTTCTTTTGTCGCTATAAAAGAGGATGGATTCGATCTTACAAAATTAATTCCAATTAATGAAAGTATCAATATTTCAATCCAGATTTTCCTAGCTGATGAATTTAGGTTAAGTAATATTATAGAACTATCAATTGATAATGCTATATTGGATATATCTTATGTACTTATCATTCCTTTAGAACAAACTCTTCTATTTCAAATATTATTTATACTTAGCATTATTGGAGCAACTATATTAGCTATTTACATCCTACTTTATCAACGAATATTAAAATATCCAAAACCTGTAAGAAAAGTTAGAAAATATAGAAAGACTCTAAGGAGAAAAAAAGGTCCTGAGATTCCTATTTTAAATCGAGAATTAGCTTTTAGGGGTGTTTACAGAAGACAATTGATGACTACTTCTGATTATTACAAGGGACAACCTAAAGTTCATAAGGGAGAAGATATATTAATTAAACCTTCACAGTCAGTAGAACAAAAATTAGAACAAGATCAATTAATTGAGAAATCTTTAGAACATAAGGCGGAACTAGATAAATTAGTAGCAGATTCAGATAAGAAATTATAAACTGTTTTTATTATTATTCCTTTTTATTTTTTTTAAATATTAGTCTTTAATAAGCCTAAAACTACGGCATCGTGATAATTGCCATGAAAATTTAGATATCTTTTTAGTATTCCTTCTTGCTCAAATCTACATTTTTTAAAAAGTTGTATGGAATTTTGATTATCTGTTGCTATATGTGCTTCAAGGCGATTCAATTTCAGGTGATTAAAAGCAACAATTTTAATTAAATTTAAAGCTTTTTTACCATAACCCTTATTCCAATTCGATTTTTTTATCCAGATTCCGACTTCAGCTCTATCGTGTCTCCAATTTATATTCCAAAGACTAATGGAACCTTGCTTTGAGATTTGAGGTTCTCTTATTTCAATGATATAGTTATACTGAGCATAGTGTTCCCAGTATTTTATATAGTTTCTTATTAATCTTTTAGCTTCTTCTAAAGTTTTTAAAGGTCCTAAAGATAAATATGTAATTAAATCTCCTTTATTTAAGTTATTAAAAAAGAATTCTGAATCAGTCTTCTCTATTTTTCTGAGATAGACCTTACCATCATTAATTTCTTCAATAACTTCAATATCAGAAATCATATTTTTAAGAATATGGGTAATTATATTCAGATAATTGTTAATCGACGTTAAAAAATTAAAAAAATAAAAGAAATGTTAAAATTACATTCCACCTGTGAATTTAGGCTCTCGTTTTTGTAGGAATGCTGCAATTCCTTCATTTACATCTTTCGATGCGGAGTTTATACCGAATCCAAGCATTTCGAGTGTATTTCCAACGCTTAATGGTACTTGTGATCCAAATTTTACAGCTTTTTTAATACAAAATAAAGCTGTTGTAGGATAATTTCCTAAAAACGATGCTTTTTCATGAATAAGCTTTTCAAACTCATCTCCATCATTACATAGGAAACTTACATATCCCCATTCATGCATTGTTTCAGCAGATTCACGATCACCGAAATAACACATTTTTAAAGCTCTTGCTAACCCTATATGTCTGACCATTCGTTGAGTACCACCATTTCCAGGAAAAATACCTCGGGCTATTTCAGGAAATCCAAAAAAAGATCTCCTAGTTGCAATAATAATATCACACACTAGAGATAATTCACATCCTCCACCAAAAGCATATCCATCTACCGCAGCAATAACAGGCTTTGGAAATTCTTCAATTAAAGTGTAAAATTTATGTTTTTGTTGCATAGCTAATACCATATGAGCAGGTATGCTTGGATTTAAACCCTTACCCATACCCGCAGCTAAATCAGCACCCGAAGAAAACGCAGCTTTCTTAGTTATATTTTTAGTTCCTCGAAGAACTATACATCTGATACTACTATCAGCCTCAAATTGTTCCATAGCTTCATAGATCTCTCTTAATGTATCAGTTGTAAGTGCATTCAATTTGTCTGGTCTATTGATTGAAATAACGGCGTAATTCCCATCTTCTATTTTCTCTACTAAAACATCTTTAAATTCTTTTTCTGACAATTTTTTCATCTCAACTTAAGTTAAATTACTTTTTTTAGTCATTCAATCTTAATTTATGTTTTTTTGTAATAATTAGTAATATTTTCTTTTTAAATTAAAAATTTTCAAATCCATTTTAAACAGACTGAGAGGTAAATAATAGAAAAAAAATAAAAAAAAATAGTATGCAGAGAACAAGGTTACTTCATATCTACCCATTTTCCTGACTTTAGTAGGTCACAAGGTTTAAAATACTCTTTTCCAGTTAATTCTACGAGTTCCTCTAACACTTTTATTTGATTTTCCCAGTTTTTCACATTTGCAGCCATAGGGCCCGGCATATTCATTCCTGCCATTAGTGTGTCATCAATAACTTTTAAACTAGTAGTAATTCCCTCTTCCAAAACACGACAACCTTCATTTAACATAATTGCAATAGGATATTTTAAATTATATAATCCTGCTTTTCCTGCGCTTTTATCAGGTTGAGGTCGTCCTTTTGTCCAATCATTGAATCCTTGACCTGTTTTAGCACCTAATTTTCCTTCATTGAATAATTTAGTTATTACCTTTCCAGGAGCAAAATCTGTTGAGAGTGTTTGGGCATAATATTCTTGATTATGATACAAAATATCTATCCCTACATAATCTGCTAAAACTGTGGGTGGCATTGGTCCTCCTAGCGAATCATTATCGACTTGAGCCCATGATTTTCCTTCTGCAGCAGCTTTGTCGAAGATATAATTTTGATAAATTTGAGCTGGAGCAGTAACTCGATTACAAATAAATCCAGGCCTATCCTTTAAGACTTCTGCTATATATCTTTTTCCTCTGAGACAAGGAATTGTATTTGCAAATTCTATACCAATTTTTACACTTTCATCAGAAGAATCTTCACTATGAATAACTTCAATTAATCTCATTAATGGTACTGGATTAAAGAAATGCATTCCTATGCATTTATCAGGTCTCCCTGAATCTTTCCCAATATCTGTAATGCTCATTGTTGACGTATTTGAAGCTAGGATGCAATGCGATGGGGCATTATCTCCACATTTTTTAAAAACATCTTTCTTGATGTCCATTACTTCAGCCACAGCTTCAATCATAATATCTGCATCTTTTACAGCTGAAACTGTATCAATTGATTTTTTACATTTTGCCATTAAACTGGCTGCAGTTGTTCCCTCAGGTAAACTTCCTTTAGATTCCAGCTTTTTCATTCCTTCATCTATTTTATTCCAACCTTTATCAACGAATTCATCTTTTATATCTACAAGTGTGACGTTATAACCAGCAAGTAATGACATTTGGGCAATACCGTGACCCATTTGGCCAGCACCAACTACTACTACATTTTTTATATCTACCATATTCATTTCTCAACTTTTTTGAGTTTAAAATTAGATTTTTTAATGTTAAAGGTAATTTTTCTAATATTTTATTTTTTTTTAATTTTTGATATATTATGTTTTAAAAAATAATTTTATGTGATGCAAAAGAATACTTTTTATTATTAAATTCAAGAGATATCATTATAAAAATCAGTAGAATTTGATTTAGAACTTCAAAATTAAATGTTTATGGGTATTTTAAAATATAAGAATTCTGT
>JBHLOJ010000122.1:0-9317 GCA_048940605.1 Promethearchaeota archaeon | reverse complement strand
TATCATATAGCAGAGATTATTAGAGTTTTACGTTATGAATGAAGATTTATTATTAGGAAATTAGCAAAAATATAATACTACATAAATTATAAGTTAAACGCTTTCAGGTTTATTAGTGTAAGAAAATTTTGTTTAATAAACATGAATTTTATCTAAAACAGTGTATATCGTAGTTTTATAAATCTCGTGAAATTCTTCTGCAGGGATAATTTGTTTTATTCTTGCTATAAGGTTATCAATTTTTTCAATTTTAAGACTTGGAATTCGTTCAAAAAGATCTTGATCATATTTATGAAGGAAAAAGGTAAATTCTACCGTAAGGTTAAATTCTTTTAGCTTTTCTATAATATCCTGTAAAAATGTTAAGGCTAAATCATAGCTATTTAAATCTTGGATGTCAATAACAAAAAATATTTCTTCTGTATCTTTTATATAGTTATTAAAATTTTTTAAAAATTCATTACGATAAGTTTCTTTACCACTAAAATCCCAAATACTAAATTTTATATTATCTATTTCCAATACAACTATATTTGGATTCTTGGAATTTTCAAGAGAGATATAGTCAGATAAATTAAATTTACCAATAAAACTCAAAACAATAGAAGTTTTACCACTTTTTTCCAATCCTAATACCAAGATTTTTTTCTTATTTGGCCTATTGTTTATTGACATTTTTGTTTTTGAAAAATATCATTAAGATTATTTTTATTATTTTAATTTTTCAATATTATCTGAATCAATTAGTCTTTGAAACTTATCTTTATGTAATTCAATAACAAATGAATTTATAGCAGAAATTACTCTAAAAATGTTATTACTTTTTACGTAATATTTCTTAATACTTCCTCTTCTTTTATAAAATATAACATTTGCAGTTTGCAGTTGTTTTAACAGTTGAGATGTGTAAGATTGACTTATGTTTGAAGATTCTTCGATTTCTTTTGATGTTTTTTCGCCTTCTTTTAGAAATTTAATAATTTCCAATTTATATGGATCACTTAAAATTTTTAAAAACTCTGATGTAGCCTCTGTTAATTCATCCATTCTTAGAATCACCTAAATATCACTATTCTGTAAAATATTCAGAATTTTATCTATATAAATAATATTATTAAAATATTTAAATATAAGCAAGACTTAATATCATGATATTGCGAGATAACAATATTTAAATATCATAATATCATTATTTTATTATAATATATGTTTGAAAATTTATTAAAAATAATTAGCAAAACAATTCAAAAGAGGAGAAAATTGATTGAATATGTATAATGAGGCATTAATTATTGATGATATTGATAAAAGAATTGTCGAATTCATCCAAAGAAATCCTACTTCTACTCATACACAAATAGCAAAAAAAATCAATAGAAGTCAACCAACAGTCGGAATGAGAATTAAAAAACTTGAAAAAATGGGAATATTAACGTTTCAAGCAGGTTTAAACCTAAAAAACACAGATTATTATTTAGCGAAAGTAACTCTTCAGTCATCTGATCCCAATATTATCACACCAATAGTAAACTCTTGTCCTTATATGATCCATGGATATAAAATAAGTGGAATTTCAAATTTTGATATAATTATTGCTAGTACTAGTTTAAAAGGTCTAGATAAAATTGTTAATTATCATTTTAGAAATAACCCAAAAATAAGGACAATTAAAATTGATATAATTACGGATATTATCAATAAAATCGTCACTCCAGTTGATTTTAGATTTAAATCGTGTAAATGCGTTGAAAATATGAAATTGAATCAAAAAATGGCTTAAAATAGAAGAAGCGATAGAATTGAAAACTTTTATAGAATTTGACAAATCAAATGCAAAATTCTTTATAGATTACTATATAGAGGAGTATAAAATTTATTTAAAAATTCCAATTGAAATTGAGGATATTGCTTTAGATAGAATAATTATTTTGAATAAGTTAGATTTTTCAAATAGAATATTATTGGCATCTATTATTTAATTTTGGAATTAAAAATATCGTGTGATATGGATAATGTATCTAAAAACTATAAGAAATGATGACAGAAAGTATTTAAATGACACAGATCAAGATTGTTGCGCAAACCCGAATATTGTATCTTCTAATGAATATAATGTTTGTACAAATTGTGGAATAGTCCATTCAAGAATTATTTCTTATAGCCCCAAAAGGAGAACTTCTTTAGATGGAAGATTAACTTATCATAATACCGAACCTGTACGTTCTCCGATAGGTTCTCGTACAATCATTAAAGGTAATCTAGATGGAAAAGGAAATTATCTTAGTCCAAGAACACTGAAGACTTATAAAAGATTATCAAAAATAAATATGGGATTAGTAAATGGACTTGAAAAGAATTTACAAATAGCATTATCCCGACTAAATCAAGTCAAGAGTGAACTGAATCTCCCAGGTTACATTATAGAAGAGAGCTTCAAGATTTATTTATCCGCTGTTAAAAAAAAATTAACATTAGGACGAACGATTGATGGAATTCTTAGTATATCCCTTTATTTTGCATTAAAATTTCATAGAAAACCAATAATTATTGAAAATTTACTTACAGCATTTCAAATTTCTAAGAAAAAGTTTTTTTATTGTTATAAAGCAGTTCTACTTTATGTTATTCCAGATTTAAATTTAAATATAAATAATTTTACACCTCAGGAATATATAAATAAATTCTATGAAGAATTGGATTTATCTGTGAATTGTCGAAATAGTGCGATAGAAGTTATAGAGGAGAGTAAAAAGAAAGGACTAATTACGTCAGGAAGAGATCCTAAAGGAATTGCTGCTGCATCACTATATATTTCTTCAAAAAAAAATAATGAATATCGTCCCCAAAAACAAATATGCAAAATTGCAAATGTTTCTGAGATTACCTTAAGAA
This sequence comes from Promethearchaeota archaeon, assembly GCA_048940605.1. Classification (GTDB taxonomy): domain Archaea; phylum Asgardarchaeota; class Lokiarchaeia; order Sigyniarchaeales; family SOKP01; genus Loki-b32. Next base: position 6,425 of record JBHLOJ010000122.1, on the reverse strand, counting down.
TGAGATTTAAAGAAATCAGTAGCTTAATTTAAAAGATACTCATTTTTTAAAAAAAATAAATATTATTAAAAAAAAGTAAAAGATTCATTATCGCACTATCAAAACATCACTAGAAACATTATTAATTACTTTAATTGGTACTGTACCAAGAAAAATCCTACTCAACTTTGAATGATGACCTTTACAGCCTAAAATTATTAAATCAAAATCCTCTTCTTCTACCATTTTTTTTATGTAATCTTCTGGAGGAATATCAAAAATTAACCGCGTTTCTACTTTTGCATTGGCTTCCTTAAACAAATCATCTAAATCTCTTAAGATCTCTTCACCCCTCTTAATATAATCATTATGAATAGTATATGATATACCAACACTAACTCCTGTTGGAGAGAAAGGATTTGGATTCATCTCTGAAAGATGATGTAAAACAGAATGAAACGCCACTACCTTACAATTGTCTCTTTTTTGAAATTCAATTGCTCTTTTTGCAGCATGAAATGCGTCATCAGATTTATCCATTCCAAGTAAAATTTTCTTATACAATTTAATACAACACTTAATATTTTTTTTTAATCCTAATAATAAACTTTTAAATAAAATTATAAAGATGTGCTTAATAAATTATTAATGAATGCTCAAGTACTTTATTTGTTATCTAATTTGAAATCCTTAAGATGCTTGAATCTTTCGCCTAAAATATTTACCATATCCGAAGTCATAGTAGGATTTTATTATATATTTCAATTGTAAAATTTTTACATTTTAGAAATAAATTATGGATTTTTCTTTTATCAGTTTATGGAAATACTGATATTATTCTTAAAAATCATAAACAATGTCTTTTAATAGCAGAATAACTGTTTTATTAAGAACAACAAATGGAGTGATATATCATTTATCAGAAAATATTAATTGGGATTGATGGATCAGAACATTCATATAAAGCTATATTAAAAGCAATAGAGCTTCAAAAATTGACTGAAAGTGAAGTAATTGTGTTCCATTCAGTAGAACATCATAGTGAACCGACAGGTATGTTTATGGCACCATCGTATGGCATTCCCCCTATCTATAGTATTTCAAGTCCCGATATACAAAGAATAAAGGAAGTGTATGAAAAAAATGCTCAAGCAATTCTTGATAAAGCGAAGGAAATCTTTATGGAACACGGAATAGAAGTGGAAACTCGATTAGTTTATGAATATGATCCTGTATCATATATTAAAGAAATAGTAAAAAATGAACAAGTAAATCTTGTTATACTTGGAACTAAAGGTACTCATTCTCTTCTTAAAGAAATTTTAGTTGGATCAGTTGCAGATAAAGTTTTAAGACATGTTCCCTGCGATATTTTAATAATTAGATAACGAGTTCTTACATTTCTTTTTATTGTTTAATTATTAACAAATAAAATTGAGTTTTCTTTGGATTATTTAATACGTTTCATCCTTAATTTTAGATGGAATTTCTTTAAACTTGACAAGATTTTATTAAATATAAAATACTTATTGTTTTACTGAAGTTTACTTAGCTGTCTTGAAATCGTTAAGATCTTTGAATTTTCCACCTAAGATATTAACCATGTCCGAAGGAACAATAATCCATGCACCTTTTTCTTTCATGGATTCGTAAAGGATATTCATTGCTCTCAACTTCAATGCTATTTCATCGCTTTCATAAATATGAGCTGCGTTAACAAATTTATTCGCAATTTGTTCTTCAGAACCAGCAAGTATAATCCTTGCTTGACGCTCCCTGTCTGCTTGTGCTTGTCGACTCATTGCATCTTGTAGGGCTGTGGGAATTATAACATCCCTAATTTCCACAGATATTGACTTGACTCCCCATTCTTCAGTACGTTCATCTATTATTCTTTCAAGATCATGTGAAATTTCTTCTCTACCAGCAAGCATTTGACTCAATTCTGTTTTTCCAATCATATCTCTTAATGAAGTTTGAGCTGCCCATGAAATTGCAGTTTTATAATCTTGAACGCGAAGCGAAGCTTTATATGAATCTACTACTTTCCAAAACAATACGGCATCAACATTAACAGGTACATTATCTTTTGTTAAAGTTTGTTCAGCAGAAAATGTTGTAGTAATTATTCTCATATCGAGAGAAAATGGAATTCGATAAACAAATGGAAAAAGCCACATGATACCGGGTCCTCGCATACGTTTAAACTTTCCTAATAATAATGTGGGAACTTTAATCCATTCGGGAATGATGTATAATCCCATAAAAATAAACCCAATAAAAGTCATAGAACTAATTCCAACAAATAATAGAATAAGAAGTGTTATTTCAAAAAGATTCATAGCAATTGTAATACCTATCAAAATAATAATTCCTAAAATGAATAGGAGATATCCTAATCCTCGTATTATACTCCCCCCAACTAAATTTGCTTTATAATATGATGACATATTTATCAAATCATATGAAAATAATTGCCTATAAATAAACTATGACTAAGAATTATAAATAAAATCCAGATGATACTTAAAACTAATTCATTTTTAAATCTTTTGATTTACTAGAGAGTTATTCTTTTGATTATATTCAGAAAAATTAATCTTTATGATATTTATTCATTCTAACATTGCTTGAGAGAGTCTAGAAGTCAAATTTGCTATATCATCCTGGATTATTTTGATTTCTCTCTCTTTCTTATTTAATTCTCGTAATTTATCATCTAAACTTTTTCTTTCTTGTTTATAAGTTGCTTTTATTGACATAGCCTTCTCAGGTGATTTCTTTTGAATTACAGTCAAATATTTGAGCTGTAATTTTCCTATTTTAATTCTCTTTTCAGCAGCATCCTTTTTAGAGTTTGCTAATTCTATCTTGCTTTTAGCTAACTTTTTTTCAAGTTTTGCGATATCTTTATGATTTTTTGCTAACTCTAATTGATTTTCAGCAGCTTTCTCATGATAATTTATAAAATTTTTTTCATTTTTTATTACTTCTTCTGGAAATTTTAGTATTTCTTTAGATTTAATCTTATTTTCTAATACTTTATTATTCTTTTCAACTAATTCCTTTCTTATCTTTGCTAATTTTATCTCTTTTTCAACAAATGCCTCTCTTGTCTTTACTTTTTTTAATAGATTCTTAGCCAACTTTTTTAATTCTAATGCTACTAATTTTTCTTTCTCAGCAATAATTATATTTTCATTTGCTTTTAAGTTTAGTTTTAAGATTTTTTCCATATTAAGTGCCTCCAAAAATTTTAGGTATTAAAAATATATAACTTGAAAAAAAATTCCATGATATTAAAGCCAATACGCATATTTTTTCATATTTAGATATCAATATCGAAATTTGATAAGATAATTATCTTTTTAAAAGTATGTATAAAATTTCATAAGGAAAAATTTTATTGATTTTAATAGGACAGAAATACTTATTAAAAATGTAATTAGGATATTATTGAAATTTATGTGAAACTATTAAAAATTTTAGGAAATGGGAGATTCGTGAGTTTTGGTCAATTAAATTCTTAATAAATACGGGTTTGAAGATAAATTACATGTAAGTGATCTGTAAACTAATAAATAATTTAGTAATAAATTTTATCAGTAATAACTTTTCCCGTAGATGAAAACTCTATTCCTTCCAATTCTAAAAGCTTTTATTTCATCTTAAAACCACCTTGAAATATACCAAGTTCTCCATTACTTAGATTTATGCTTGATACAGAATGAACCTAGATTAATGGTAAACTGTATGTTGGGGATTTAAGACAAATTTAAGATATTAATAGTCTATGGTTTCTATCATTAATCTTATATATAAAAAAATATGTTTAATTATTTTATTTCCTAAATTTTTATTTGTTTTGACGTAAATTTTCATTCTTTAGGGGTTCTAATATACCCAACAATAATTGGGGCAAGTACAACAATTTCCATTGCAAATGCGATACAAAAAGTTAAGGCAATAACATTTCCTTTGCTTAAACAAAAGAATTCTTCAAAAGGAAAACAAAATTCAGGAAAATCCAATTCATGTAGAAAATGACTAGTTATAAACAATATTACTACTAGAATTGATAAAAGTACTTCAGTTATTAACATTTTGAGTGGTACTTCTATGTTGAGAGATATATCAATTGTTTTCTCTAATGATTCGATTCTCTTAAAAATCGCTTTTTGACTTAAAATGCTGATATCCTTTGATGTTAATATTGAAGGAGAGGGAACTTTCGCTATAAAACTTGAGCTTGGATAATAGATAACATCTTTAGATAAAAATAATTCATGATCAATTTCAACTCCAAGTGTTAAGCTAGTAATACAATAAAAACTATCATAAATTCCTTCCTTTGTTGCTAAAGAAGTTTCAATATAGAATAAATTGAATTCGCGTATAAAATTGTTGATTTCATTAGGAGAAACTACGAATTTTTTGGAATCTTCTCGATTTCCAACAAGAAGAATTGGAATTTCAGAACCTATATTCTTTTGAATGTTATCAACCCAATTTATCAACTTACTAAAGGATTGTCGGTTAGTTAAATCAAAAAACAACATAATCCCATTAGTTCCCTTCAAATAACGAGAATGTAAAGCAATATATCCTTCCCGTTCTTTAAGATCCCAGATCCATATGATACATTCCTGTTGACCCATTTCCGTATCTAATATAATGCTTCCTTTATAAAAAGCAACTCCCAATCCAGTATCTGATTCTTTCAAAAATTGATTAGAAGTAAATGTGTTAATAAATGTGTCTTTACCTATTCCTTCTTCTCCAAGAATGGAAATTCTAAGTAGTAAAGGATTTTTAGTTTCTGTACTCATGTTTTAATTATAAGTTCGTTAATATATGATTAAAAATCTTCCTTAAATCACACATTATTAATTTTTACTTCCTACTATATTTATTTTTGTGTTATCACCAAAAATCAAATTTATATTACTTTTAATCTGAAATTAATTCAAGAACATCTGATCATCCAGAAAGTTAGATTCTTAATGACGTTTAATGTAACTGATAATAATCAAGACTATAAACAACATTTGACCCCCAATTGCTATGAAAAGAAATGGATCAACAAAGGCTCTTCCAATCGTACCGAATGGGAGTGAATATAAAGAATTTTGTGCAATAAATAATAAGAGGACTACAATTGATAAAAGAACTTCTATTAAAACCATTTTAGGGGAGATTTTCACTCGCATTGATTTTTTGATTTTATCCTCAAGTAATTCTATTTTCTCAAAAATCGCTTTTTGACCTAAATTACTAAGATCTTGTGAAGATAATATTTGGGTTTTAGGGCTTGATTCAGCTAAACTTGATGATGGATAATAAACAATATCTTTTGTTAAAAAAAATTCATTATTAATATCAATTCCAAGTGATAAACTCGTAATACAATAAAAACTATCAAAAACACCTTCTTTTGTAGTTAAGGAAGTTTCTATATAGTATAAATTGAATTTTCGAATAAAACTGTTAATCTCTGTTGGTGAAACTACGAACTCTTTTGAACCTTCAGTATTGCCAATAAGGAGGATTGGAACTCCAGATACTGTGTTCTCTTTTATATTATCAATCCAATTGGGTATATTTTCAAAAGATTTTCGCTTTGTCAAGTCAAAAAAAAGCATTATCCCTTGAGTATCTTTCAAATAACGAGAATATAAGCTTTTAAACCTTTTTTTTTCTTTGAGATCCCAAATCCAAATGATACAATCCTGCTGACCTTTTGCCATATCAATAGTTATGTTACCTTTATAAGAAGTAATACCTGACTCGTTATCAATTTCTTCTAGAAATTGGCTTTTGGCAAATAGATTAATAAACTTATCTTTACCAACCCTTTCATCACCTAAAATAGTTATTTTGAATAATAAAGGATTTTTCATGATTTTATTATTTCTAAAATATTCCAAATTGACTAAATTTCGTTTTACTCTTACTAGTAAATTTTACTTTCTAGTATATTTATCTTTTTTGTTACAATTCTATTGAAATTTAATATGCTAATTTCCTCCCCAAACAATAGTAAGCATATCGAAGTGAGAGGAAAATGTGGAGTAAAATCTGTAAACTATGATAAGTCACTATATTCAATATTTATTTACCTCAATATCTTATTTACTATTACATCTCTGATAAATACCTAAGAAATGAATAAATTATTTATGAAAGATAAATTCAGCATCTAATTTCAATGAAAATTTATTTGAAAAAACTAAATAAAAATGGGAATAAGAAGAAAACTTTGATAAATAAATTTAAATATATCTCAATTATATTTTTTTTACACAATAGTTAATATAATAGTTATTTAAAATGGAAGGAAAAAGACAAAAAGGAATGGAATTAACCTACAAGATCTGTATTTTCGGGGATCCAGCCGTTGGAAAGACAACATTGGTAAATCGTTATCTCACAAATGAATTTCATGA
>JBHLOJ010000121.1:0-9322 GCA_048940605.1 Promethearchaeota archaeon | reverse complement strand
ATCTTTTTCTGTAACTAAGGTATTTCTCACATCAGATAAAAAGACATTAACTGCTCCTGCTGCTGCGCTTGCTTCAACCACAGTCTCCGGAATGTCTTTTGGTTCTGAAAACATACCACAAACAAAAATTCCTTCTCTTGAGGTTTTCACGGAGGAAAATCGTTTTGTTTTGCAAAAACCATATTCATTTAGCTCAATATTCAATTTTTCAGCTAATTCTTTAGCTTTTTGAGGAGGTTTTACCCCAACTGCAAGAACAATAAGATTAAATTTCTCTTCAACAATTTTTCCATTCTCGGTTTCATAACATACTATAAGATCTTCTGTGTCTGGAACTTCTCGAATGTTAGAAATTCTCCTTCGAATATACCTAACACCATAATCTTCTTGAGCCCGCGTAATATATTTATCAAAATCTCTACCACATGCTCTAATATCCATTGAAAAAATGGTAGGTTCAACAATATCCATATGTTCCTTAGCAATAACAGCCTCCTTAGCAGTATACATACAACATACTGAAGAACAGTATTCAATGTCAATATTTCTATCTCTCGATCCGACACATTGGAGGAAACCTATCTTTATCGGTACTGTCCCATCAGAAGGACGAATAACTTTTCCAGAAAATGGTCCACTTGCACTTAAAATCCGTTCAAATTGGGTGCTAGTAATAACATTTTTAAATTTTCCATAACCATAAACTTTCAAAGATGTGGGATCATATTCATCAAATCCAAGTGCTAATATAACAGCACCTATGTCTATTTTTATAATTTTTTCTTTAAGTGCATAATCAATAGCTTTTGCTTTACATACACCTCTACAAATTCCACAACCTATACATTTATCTCTATCAATTGAAAAAACTAAAGGTACGGCTTGAGGGAATTTAACGGAAATTGCTGATTTTTTAGATAACCCTTCATTAAATAGATCAACTGCTTCTACTGGGCATGATTGCGCACATAATCCGCAGCCTGTGCATTTATTTTGATCCAGATATAATGATTGTTGTCTAATTTCAGCTGTAAAATTTCCTGGTTTTCCTTCAATTTTTTCGATACTCGAATTTATAAAAATCTCAATATTTTCATGTCTTCCTGCTGCTACTAATTTTGGAGCAAGAATACAAATTGCACAATCATTAGTAGGAAATGTTTTATCTAATTGAGACATTACCCCTCCTATACTAGTTGTGGACTCAATTATGTAGACTTTATAACCAGAATCAGCTAGATCCATTGACGCTTGGATACCTCCAATTCCACCTCCAATTACTAATACAGCACCGATTTTTTCCATTCAGCTATCTCCAGATTTTAAATTTAAACATAAAACTTTCTTCTATTTTTTTCAATACAAGTCAACCAATTGACTAGAAAATTCTCAACAAAGAAATAGGAATTTTCCTATAAAACTTGCTAGATCTATTACTTCGATTTTATTTTTTAACTCTTTATTATCCTCATTTGAATAGGATTCATTAAGATAACATGTGAAATGCGTTAAACATTTTGGGCAAGGAACAATTAGATATTCTGCTCCCGTATTTATTGCTTCTTTAATACGGTTTTGTCTTAATAAACGAGAAAATTCATTACAGTTCATAAATCCAACAACACCACAACAAATAGCATCATCTTTGATATTATCCATTTCAATTAATTCAATCCCAGGAATCTTTTTAAGTAATTCTCTTGGTGCGTCGTATAATTTGCCACCCCTACGCCCTAAACGACAAGAATCATGATAGGTAACTTTTATATTCTTTCCTTGTGGAAATCTTACATTATCGAGGATATTTTCCTGTAAAAAGTATTCTGAAAAATGCAGTATTTCAAAATTAAAATCTTTAATTATTTTAGGGTAATCATATTTCCAAGTTCTATATCCTTCAGCACATCCAATTATAATTTTTTTAACTCCGGCATTTTTATAAAGTTGAACATTGTATTCTGCCAACTTTTTAAAAGTTTTAATATCCCCTCTTCCCCAGAGCGCGTCATGACCGCAACATTTTTCATTTAAAACAACAGGAATTTTATCTGCTTCGTTTAATAAACTTAATATTGTTATTGCAGTACTAGTATATTTTATTTCAAATTTGTAAAGCATTTCTTCCAATAATGGTAAGCACCCTACAAAGTATGCAATTTCACCTGATTCACTTGTTTTTATTAGAGTTCCTTCTAAAAAATCTAATTTATCTGGTCGGATGGATTTATCTGCCTGAAGTCTTGGAATCATCTCGAAAATTCCATCATGAGTATCACATTGAGTCATTTTCATTTTTTCTGTCTCATCGTGAAAAGATGCCTTCCGTAATTCTAAAATTAAATCAGGAATTCGAACACCTACGTTCTCTTGAGTCATTGGACAGTAAATGGCACATTGACCACATGTAAGGCAATTCCATATATTATGATTTTTTAAAACTTCCTCTAGTGGTGAAAAAATTAAATCTGATATTAAGGATCGGGGAAAAAAGAGGTCTATAAGAGATAATGGACACACAGTGATACAACGATTGCAGTTATAACAATAATTTGCCATATCAATTACATTTTCAATTATGTCTCCGGAAATAAGATTATTTGATGCGTCAATAGATTTCATAGCTGGAATAAAATCATATAAATTGGTAATTATTAATCTTCATAAAATTCAAAATATTTACATTTGGAACATTGAAAACCGCTAAAAGTGGATCTACGCCTATAAATATAATCACTATTTTCTAAAGTTGACCCGCAGTTAGGGCATCTCTCTTTAGTTTTTTTTACTTCATTTTTTTTCTCTTCTATTAACATGAATCCCTCCCTGTATTTTTTCAACTTTCAGTTTTCTAATTTATTAGATTTTTAACTAATAGTGATGTTTTTTTATAAAAAAATTGCAAAAAATATTAATCACTATGACAAGAATAGTAATCATAATATAAAAGTTTTTACTTCATATGCAGGAATTTAAATCTTCAATGTAGGAGAACACTATATTATTATTTCTAATATCAAAAATTATTGATTATTTAATAAATCAGATTTCATATTATGATAATAGGAACAGTTAAAATAAGAAATATATTTTCTTATTCATAAATTCTTTTAATAATTTTTCTTTAAATATTTGAATATTCTGTATCAAAACGGACTAAAATATCTTTAAAACTTTTTTTAAAAACTTCGGAAATTTAATTTTTGTTGGCATTAAATTAAAATAATCTAGTGAGCAACACAGGATACACAAGGGTCAAATGCTCTAACAATGGTCTGAATTTTTTTTTTAACTATATTAATATCTCCAGTTCGATTGTATAATTCCTGAGCATATTTTGTTATGATATCATTAATTATTGGTATATTTATTTCAGTGGGAATGAAGATTTTTGCTTTTTTGATAATTTTAGTATCATTTATGTAATAATGATGTAATAACATACCTCTTGGTGCTTCAATAACTCCTATTCCCTCCGAATTTTTCAAAGAGGTAAGAGATGGGAGCAATGTTCTCCTATTTAACACAGGTTCTTCTAAAATTTTCAATCCTTGTTGAGTTTCAAAGTACATTTCTAACAACCTAAGAAAGTTAGCGAATAAAACGCAATTTTGCCAAGATTTATCAAAATATCCAAGATAAGTATTGATATTATCATTTTCATAATTTTCAGTAATTTTATATCGAGAAATAGGTCCAACTAAAAACTTTTTATTTTTATCAAAATGGAAATCAATTCCTCTTAAATTAATATCCTTTTCAAAATAGGAAGAATAATTTTTTTCTTCGAATTCAATTGAATTTTTTACGTTTTCTTTAATCTTTAAGGTCCCACTGTACCTATTAAAATTTCCGAAGTTATTTAAACCCAGATACATTACATTGGGAAGATCATATTCTTTGGGTGGAACACAATTGGAAAAAACATCAATAAATTTATCAATTATAAATTCCAAATTGATTTTAGCCTTTTGAAAATATTTTCGCGCCATAGAAATTTCTTTTCGAGAAGGTAAATAAACAATTCCTCCTGGAATTGGAGTAATCAAATGAACAGATCTTCCACCAAAAATTTTTTCAATCTCATTGCCTATTTTAATTAATTCATATATATATGTCGTTAATTGAGAGTTATATCTGATCAATTCGTACGGAGAGAATGGTTTCTGACTAATATCAAAAATTTGAAAAAGATCCGGTAAGGATTGGAAGTAATAATGCATAGAATGTGATTTGATTAATTCTCCAAATAGTAATAAATACCTTAAAAGAATAGACTGCTCTGGAGCAGATACGTTAAAAAAACTTTCTACTGCTTTACAGCTAGCGATTGTTTGAGAAGCATAACATAACCCACATATTCGAGATACAATTTTAGGAATGTCATTTAGTTTTTTTCCAATTAAAAAGCTTTCAAATCCTCGATTTGATTGAATTTCAAAATCAACGTTTGAAATTTCATCGTTCTGAAGTAAAATCTTTACAGTTCCGTGCCCTTCAACACGAGTGCATACATCTACTATTTTTAACAATATTTTCACCTTTTTAATTTTGGTTTTGAAAAACGATAAAATATTCCTTCATAATTAATTAAATCCTTAGAGAGTTTAACCAAACTTAAAAAATTTATGATATTTGATGTAAAATCTTTTGATACAGGTCCCATGCAACCTTCACAGGGGAGACCTAGTTTTATACACTTACTCTCGCATCCTTCTCGAGTTATCGGTCCCAAACATAGAATGCCCCTTTTCAAAAAACAATCTGGATTTTCTTCACCAAGAATAATTTCTTCGGGATTAGGATTTATTTTAATTATATCTGTATCTAAAATCTTCTCCATATTTTCTCGTAAAGGGCAATTAGCACATAAAACCTTTTCAGATAGGGATGTATCTTTATTTTCTATTAATCTAATTAAAATATTTCCAAATAATTTCGAGGGAGGAGGACACCCAGGAATAATTCCGTCAATTTGGATAAAATCTGAAATTGGTTTTATATCTCTTGAATTCGAAAGGCTTAAAATCCCTCCAAAAGTGGCACATGTTCCAAGGGCATATACTTTTTTAGCATGCTTTCTAACCTCTTTTAGGATACTTATTTCCGATTCTTCAGAAATACAGCCTTCTACTAAAGCAATATCACAATCTTCAATTTTTTCTACATCCAAGATAAATGGAAAATAAATAATTTTTGTTCTTTCAAGGAATTGAGGAAAAATGTCTAAGGAGATTAATGTAGAGATACAACCACTACAAGATGTTAAGGAGATTATAATGAATCTAGGCTTCAAATTTGATCTCCTCCTTCAAATGGTTATAGAAATTATTAACAATTTCAGCAAATTTATAACCCTCAACAGCGTTCATATGCTGAAGAATAACACGATTGCTGTATTTTGATCCTAAAATTTTCTTTAATAATTTGATTTTATTATCAATTCTTTCTACTCCATCAATGTATCGACATGCGTTCTTATTGCATCCAATAACCATAACTCCATCAAAACCACGCTCAAATGATTTAATTATAAAATTTATATCAACACGACCAGTACATGGAACTCGCACGATGAAAATATTTGGATTATATGAAATTTTTTTAAGACCAGCATCATCAGCTGCTGCGTATCCACAAGAACCACAACAAAACGCGATAATTTTCGGACTTTTCTTATATTTTGAAAATATTTCAATTGTCTTAAGAAACTTTTCAGAAGTGTCTATATTCAAATCTATTGCATTTGTAGGACACACACTTACACATGTTCCACATCCTTTACATTTGAATTTATCAATGCTAATTTTATCAGACTCGATTGTTATTGCATTATATGGACAAATTTTAGAACATAAGCCGCATAAACCACATTTTTCCTCATTTATTTCTATACCACTAAACTCTGCTATTAAGTAATCTTGTGAGAGTAATGAAATCACTTTTAAAGCAACATTATTAGCTGTAGAAATTGTGGTATTATAATCTAAAGGACCAAAAATAGTTCCAACCCCATATATTCCTGAAGCTAAAGTTTCTTCACTCATAAAGCCATAATCATCCAAGGTAAAATCCATAGTCTTTCTAAATGCTTTTAGGTCTTTATTTGGAACTATTGTTAGATTTAATATAATTAAATCACTTGGATATTCCATCGAATCCGCAATAATCCGCTTTTCATTATTTTTCTCAACAATTTTTATCTTATTAACATAATGGAATCTGGGATCACTTGAATTGAGTAAAAAATCATTATTGTCATTAATTTTATTTAAATCATAAAAAACATTTACAACACATTCAGGATTTTTTACATTTATACAACTTAGATATTTTAAAGCAAGAATATCGTGAAGTTTATGTTGATGATCAGGAGTACTTGCACATTGAATTATTGAAATTCTTTTTGGGGGTTTTTTATTAGAAATTCTAATTATCTGCCCACCTGTGAAACCGTCTGAAGAAAGCATTCTTTCAAATTCAGGAGATGTGATTATGTCATTTTGTGGTTCATAATGGTATTGTTCCAAATCAGAGTATAAATCAGCTCCAATCGCAATAACTTTTACACCAACTTTGATCCTAATTTTCTCTTGTTTTTGATCAAGAATTATTGCTTTATTTATACAAGCACGTTCACAAATTCTACAATTAAGACAATTATTTATATCTTCCATATCGATTAAAGGAACATATGGATATGAATGAATAAATGGGATATATATAATTTTTCTATTAATTAAACCAAATTCATACTGATTAGATTTTTCTATACTACATACATCTATGCATTGTTTACACCCAGTACATTTTTTTTCATCTACATAACGAGGTTTTTTAATTAAATCAATTGTAAAATCACCAACCTCTCCTGATACACTCTCGATTTCGGTATTAGTAAAAATTTGAATATTTTTTTCTTTCACTAATTCGGCTATCAATTCAGAAATGAAACAAATAGAACAATCCCCTATTTTATAGATTCGATCCCACCTAGCTACCTTTCCTCCCAGAGTTGGTGATTTTTCAATAAGAAATACTTTAATTCCTGCTCGTGCTAAATTTAATGAGAGCGTCATGCCTGCAATTCCCCCACCTATAATTGCACAACTCTTTTCTATTTCAACTCTCTTAATTTTTACATTCTTCTGAAGAATTACCCGTTCAATGGCCGCTTCAATTAATAATTTTGCTTTTTCTAAAGTTAGTGCAGGATCTATATTATCCACTTTAAATTGATGCACCCAACAGCATTGTTCTCTAATATTTGCTATCTCTATATTCGCCCGTTCAATAACACCCTCAAAAATGCGTTCAAAAATATGTTGATGTGTCTTTGGGGAACATGCGGCAATAACAACTTTGTTTAAGAAATTGTCCTTAACCCATTTAGCAATTTTAGTAAAATTTTTTTGCTGACATAGATTTTCAAAAACCTTGACAGAAACAACATATTTTAACTTATTTGTGTAGTTTTCAAGAGCATCTACATTTATAATATTTGATATTTCTGTATTACAATTACAAATGATAACCCCAACTCGACTTATATCACTTCCCTTTGAATCTAAATACTCATCAATATCTTCTCCTGATAAAATCCTTTTATTAATATTTATGATCTTAAGAACCCGTTTTCCTTCTTCTGTAAGAAAATATGATTTCTTATCCTTATCTATCAGAGATCCAATTTTTTTAAGATGGAAGTTTAACTGACCTGTTGTTTCTAGACCAAGTCTTTCCATTAAATCCGTATACGGAATGTAACCCTCATTTTCTAGAAGAAGTAAGATCCTTCTTCTAAATGGATGAGATAATATTGAATATATATCCATCTTCTAAATCCCTCTCTTTTATCGCCATTTACAATCAGGATATTAATTTCTATTCAAATTAAAAAAAACTAAATTTTGTTTTTAAAAAATATTTATAGTACATAGTTGTCATCAATTTCTAAAGCAAAAGGCTGAGATTTCCATGTAATCAATTTATTTTTCGTGAAGTTATCAAATCGTTTCATCTTTAATTGACAGAATTGAGAAATTTTCTCTTTCATTTTATCTTTGTATGCTTTATCCAATTTATAAGATTTAATTACTCCTGCATTAATTATTTTCTTAATTATATCAATTCCCTTTTTAGTGCGAGTGATTACTGTAGTAAATTTATGCATAGAACCTAATCCTCCAAATGAGATATCAGCATAAATATTAGTGAAATCGTTACAGGCAAGACAAGCTTGACGGACATAATCTTTAATACGATCAAAGGGAATATGGATTATTTTTTGAGTAGCACCTCTGTTTTTCAATTTTAGGATTAAATCTTCTTTAATATTTATTCTATCAATATTTTCAAATTTCAGATTGAATTTTTTTTCAAACATCTCAATTCTAGGTTTATCAAAAAAGAAATTCTCGTAACAAAATAAACCTAAACAAAGCTCAATATTCTCCGAAGGAATAATACCTAAATTTTGCATGCATCTAATAGTATAAATTTGGCAGGGAGTTCCAACAACAGCTAATCTTTTGAATTTGTATTGTTTCAATTGGGGAATTGAACTTGTATATGTATGAAATTTCTGTAATTCATTTAGCTGTGGAGATAAATCTAATTTAAGCCCTGATGCCTCTATTAAATCTCTTTTATTTCTAGCAATTATGGCTTCTCTGGTAAATGCAGTTTTTGTTTTCGCAACGATAGCTCCATCAATTAATTTCTTCTCTAACAAAAAGTTTATTAATGAGTTTACTACACCTCCATCTGTCCCAATTTCTAAAAATTCTTTATCTGCGGCTTGACATGAGTAAATATTTTCGATAAATCCAAGAGGCATGGATGAAAAATTTGTAAAATTATAAGTTTTATTGAGATCATCATCTAAGATATGAGTCTGTGGACAAATTAAATAACAAATTCCACATTCAAGACATTTTTCCTCATTTATATATTTTGGAGGTGAATTAGGCTCCGTCATACCAATCACATCATTTTCAATTGAATTACAAAAGCTTACACACCCTCCACATTGTTGGCATATACCAGGTTCATGCACTTCTTTAATTAAATTCTTAAAATTCTTTATTTTCATTATCAAAAATCACTAAATGTTTTATAATTCTAAAAGTTTTAATGACTATTTTAATAAATATTATGATCTCCATGATAATTATAGTTATCAAAATATATAAATATATCTCTTTTCGTATATTGAATGTTTGATATCTATCAAATATATTTTTTATATATTAAGAAAATCGAAGAGATCATGTTGGTCTTGGATCATGGATAGGTATGATCCATTCATTTAAAAAAAAATTGA
>JBHLOJ010000120.1:0-9379 GCA_048940605.1 Promethearchaeota archaeon | reverse complement strand
AAACGAGTACCCATCTGAATCCCAATTGCTCCCAAAGCTAGAGCTGCTGCTAAAGAAGCGCCATCAGCAAATCCTCCCGCTCCAACTACAGGTAGATTGACTGTTCTTACTACTTCTGGAAGAAGAACCATTGATGAGGTGTCTCTCCAAGCACAATGAGCTCCCCCTTCCCTTCCTGAGGCAATAATTATATCCACTCCAGATTTTTCAGCTCTTACTGCTCCTCTCACATTTGGAGCTACTTGACACCAGATTATAGAGGGCAATTCCTTCTTAACTTCATAATATGAACCTTTTGCACCCATTGCTTTTGCATCTATCGTCCAAGGAAGTGGATCTCCCGCAGATGTTACCATAACTCTTAACTTTTTCTTAACTTCAGGCATTTCATCAAATATTTCTTTAACTGCTATCATGAATTGCTTTGAAACCATGTAAAATTCCTTAGCAATTGGTATATTAACACCAAATACCGCATCAGGATAATCCTTAAGATTTTCATACACATATCTTATGGTTTGTTTTAAAACGTTTTTAGGGGAACCACCAACCCCAAAATCGAATTTACGGTCTTCTTCAGGTATAAAATTTACATCATACCCCGCCATGCCAATAGTTGAGATTAAACCTAATCCACCTTCTTTAGCTACTGCGATACAGAGTCTTGTTGTTGCGTAGGGCCCCATACCAGCCTGTATAATTGGGTATTTCGTCCCAATTATTTCTTGGAATTTTGTATGAATCATATTTATTCAAATTTTAATTATATTTCAAAAAATTATCAATTCAAAATGTAATTAATTAAATAAATTTTATACTCTTTCTGTATAAAAATATTAAACTTATTAATAAACAAATTAATGTTTAAATTTAGTGGAAATGTTCCTTAAAAGTGTCTAAACTCCAATTAATCTAAGATTGATATCATGAGCTCTAAAAAATAAAGAATAAAAAGTAACTCATTTCGATTTCTTATTAAGTGCTTTTTCCAGCAATTGAGAATTTAGTTCACTCAATCTTATAACGCTCGAAGGTTCCTCTAAGGGGTTAATTATGCGATTAATAAATGAAAATCCATTAATTAATCTTTCTCTAAAGGAAATTCCGATATGATCTGCACCATAAACTAGCCTATATTCATGAGGAATGCCATTATCAAATAAAACTCTGTGTAGAAATTCTGTCCCGCGAAAAAGTCCATAAGAATCTTCTGTTCCCACTTCTAAGTATATTTTAATTTCAGAATCACGTATTTTATCTGGATTCTCTCTTACGATAGATGCAGGATTATTTTTATTCCAATAAGATTCATCAAAAGGTTTACCGAATATTTTCTCAAGAAGCCAGTCGGGACGCCAGAATTTATCTTCAATTGCAACATCCTTCCACTCAAAAGCAGGTTCAATACCAGGTTCAAAAGCTATAATAACAGCAAATTTATCAGGATTTTTTAAACCCATACGCAAGGCACCCATTCCACCCATTGAGATACCTCCAATAAAGGTTTCTTTAAAGTCTGTAGTAACACGAAACTCATTTTTTAGATGAGGTATTAACTCATCAACAATAAAGGATTCCCATTTCTTAGAACCATCCTTATAATCCATATAGAAACACCGTTCGCAAAGTGGGGTGACCACCACCATCTCAGGTACAATTTTTTGTTCCCACATGTCCCATATTCTTGGTCCATTGATTTTTAGAAGTTGATCTCTCCTTGGACCGCCCCCATGTAAAAATAGCATTAATGGATACTTCTCATTAGATTTGTCATAAGTCTTAGGGAGTAATACATCATATTGAACTGGACTTGGAACAAGATCAGTTTCTATTTCAAATGTATTAACATTAACCATAGTGTAAATCCTCGATTTTTTTATTCTATTTCAATATTTTTATTTTCTCATTAGCTTTCTCCTTTATTACTTTTTCTCCAATGTTGGCGATTCTCTTTGATAATTCTGATATTTTCCATTTTTCATGACCTATTACATACGTAGAAAAAGTATCTTGTAAAGGATCTTTCCATTTTGCTGGAATTTTATCAGCTCCATATGTAGTCCCCAATAATGCTCCAATATTCCCACAATTACAATCAGTATCATATCCCATCATTGCGGCGATACAGATAGAGCGACCAAATGGATCCTCTCTATCTTGAGCACCATATAGAACTGATAATATTATTATACCGATATTTGGTAATGTATGGATCTTCCCCATCCCAGAATTAATCACTAAAGATCTTACAAAATCTCTTTTAAAGACCAAAGATGAGCTAATCACTTTACTTACCATTTCTTTTATCCAATATTCATTTATTAAAATTTGTCTTGCAGCCCTGAAATCAGTTTTATTATTCTCATAGATATTAATTGCTTTTAGTACCGTTTGAGTAAATAAACTATCCTTTTCAGGGGGGACGAATTTGAGGGCATTATTAATGTTATTCCTTATATCTGACTCAAAAAATGCTTGAGATATTAAGGCAGCAAGGAAAATTTCTCCTTCAATCCCAACTCCTGCGTGAGAAATACATCCATCCATTTGTGCGTATTTTTTAGCCATTTCTGGGCATCCTGGTGTGATAAGCCCCCAAATATCTGCTCGCATCTGAGCACCTATGAAATCATAATAGAAATTATTAAGAATGCCTGATTTTGGTGGTAAAATTCCTGCTTCAAGGTTATCATATGCAATTTTTTCGGCAGTAAAAATGTTATCCTTTCTACTGAGGAGATTTAACCATTCTTGTCCAAGTTGTTGAGCAGTTAAATTTATTCCATATTTTTCCATAGCAATCAACGCAACAATTTCATACATTTCATCATCGTTTACATGGTTTAAATTAATAGGTTCGGGATAATCAGTTATATCACCATATTTTTTCAAAATAGCTTCATAAGGCCATGCCTCAACTGGTACGCCTACAAAATCTCCCGCAACTCTTCCTAACCAAGATCCAAAAACTCTATTATAATACTCTTTATAATTTAGTTCAATCATAAATCATTTCATATTATTATTAATAATTTAAATTAAAAATAAAAAAATTCGAAGTTAATTCTTACTTAATTCTATTTTGATTTTGACGCAATAAATTCCTTATCTTTGTTAATGAAATAAACCCAGGCATTTCGAGACATTAAACAATAATCCTCCTTACCCAAGTTTCCTAACAGGTCAATTCGTAACTTCCGTGCTTCGATATTTTCAGGATCTGCTTGAATTAAGACATCTAAGATTTCCAATGCCAACTGTGCCTGATCTTGATCCAAAAGTTCTTTGGCTCTTTTTAAGATTTTCTCAGAGTCCCCAATAAGTTTGTAAATCTCCCCCATGACTTCTTTTTCTGGCCGTGGTAAAAGATGGGCAATATTATCATCAAAATAGCCATGATACCAACGATATACATTAAACACAAAAAATTCTGTTCTCGAATATAACGGTCTTAAATAAGGGTTCTTTATCAGGTGATCTGGTAGTTTTATTTTATGGATCATTTCAGTAATATGAGTTCCTTTATTGATGTGTTCCACTACTTGATCATGAAGCGAATATATTGCTTCTATGTTATAATCCAAAATTTTTAATGATTTTTTCCCTGTATAATAATACCCAGCACCATTACAAAATACATGCTCAGGATTGAGGGCTCTTACATCTTCTAAAGCTCTTGCCCAATCTAAAGCAAAACGGGTCGGCTTCCAAGGATTACCTACATTTGGTAATCCTGCAATGATTAGATCTCCTATAAATGCTGCCTTAAGTTCAGGGACATACACCCATACTGCATCATCGGTTTCTGCTCGAACAGAATGAAGTTCAAATGTTTTATCACCTAATTTTATTGTCATATCTCCTAAAAATGTTTTAGTAGGATAGACAAATTCGGGAGTTGTAATAATTTCTGGAATGTTGAATTGCACTGCTGAAATATGAGCTCTATGGGGAGCAAGCATTTTATATTTATCCAATCGATCAGGTAGATATTTGCTTGCGATTATTTCTGGTTTATCTTTTAAGAAGGCAACAGCTCCCCCTACATGATCACCGTGTCCATGAGTATAAATAATATACTTAATTGTGCCTTTAATTCTTTTAAAAACTTCCTTTGCGACATTAACTCTCGAAATTGTATCAATCAATACCACTCCCTCAGTGGTTTCAACCCAGGCACAACCAGCTATCGGTAATCGAGCTGTATGAACATCCTTTATCGGATCAGTAAATTCGGCATTTGGTACTCCTAAAATTCGAGTTCCTTTTATTTCACTCATTTCTGATTGTCACATCTATTTAACTTTTAAGAAAAGATATAAGTCTAAAATTTATATTATTTTTTGTTTAGTTCTTCATTAATCTTTTCCCATACAACCTCAATTGGTAAAGGTTGATAAGGGACCTTTTTAAATTGTTCTTTACATAACTTATAGATCATTCGATTATAAGGAATTTCAATGTGTAATGAATCTGCTAATTTTATCAAATATCCAGTTAAGGATTCAAGCTCGGATTGGTTTTTTTTTCGATGAATCATATCTTGAGCCATGCTATTGAACCATGAGTATTTAAGATTTCGACCAAAATTCTTGATTGCAGTTGCTTTATCAAGATTTTTACCTAATTCCATTACATTCCAAGAAGGTAAGCCCTTCAATTTAAATTCTTTATAACCAGCTCTTTTTACGACCTTTACACCCTCTAGGTATACGTTCACAAAAATTTGCCATAGCTTGAATATTGAATCATCATCTTTTAGTTCGGAACTTATTAGTGTAAAAGTTGCATTTGAAAGGTTTATTATTAACTTTGAATGAGCAGCGTCTTGAAATTCTTGTGTAATTATTGTAGGAATTCCAAAGTTTAAAATTTTAGCGACCTTTTCTGTAATTTCTGGATTCTCATTTTCAATAGTACCGAGAGTTAGGTGTCCTTTTCCTCTGGTTCCAAATTTTCCGGGTTCCTCACGCCACCCAGATTGTACGACAACCACATACACAACCTTCGTAAAATATTTTGGTAATACTTTTTGATTCTCAAATCCATTTTGTAAACCTACGACAATAGGATTATCTCCTAGCTTATCGGAAATATCCTTCGCAACCTCCTCTAAATCATAATTTTTAACAGTGATTACAACAACATCAATATTTCGGATTTCACTTAGATCTTCAATTACATTTACTTTAATGGTCTCAATATTATCGCTTACTATATTTTTAAGAATTAAGCCATTACTTTTTAGCGCCCTAGCATTATCACCACGCGCTAATAGGTATACATTATCATTTTTTTGTGATAACCATCCCCCGAGAGTCGCTCCTATCCCACCAATCCCATAGATCACAATAGTTAAATTTTCGTTTATCTGTTCCACTAAAATCAACTTTTTTCAGAAATTAAATTCATATCTCCTAATTGTTTAAAATTAGCTCGAATACTATAATAACTTTTCTCAATTGAAACATAGAAAAAAATTTCAGTATACTTAATGCTAATATCTGTATTAATCGATGACTAACACAACTTAGGATTGAATAGTTAAATAGACAAATTTCCTTTTTTTTTTTAATTATATCATATCTTAATAAAAGAATGATTTAGGTTCAAATTTAGAGGTAAAATATTTACATTACAAAAAATTTCTCTATCTAAATTTTAAGAATATAAATTCAAAATTAAAGTAATGTGATTAGAAAAAAAATGGTATTAGAAACAAAAATAACTAAAATGTTAGGGATTAAACACCCTATTGTAGCTGCCCCAATGGGCCCTTTCTATACAACTGAGTTGACAATTGCAGTTTCAGAAGCAGGTGGACTTGGTGTCTTAAGTCACAGCGCTCTGTTGAGCGATTATCAGAAAGGTAGAAATCCTGTTAATATTATGAAAGAAAATATGTTAACGGTGGTTGAACATACCGATAAGCCTTTTGGATTTAATGTAAGAACTTCTCGTAGGGAATTAGCTGCCCAACAATTAGTTACGGAAATTCCAAGATTTATTATGGAAAATCAAAGGTTAAAAGACCAATGTGTTTATGCTATTACGAGCGCAGGATCTTCCAAAACTTTACCAACGTCAAAACATTACCAAAAATTAAAGGAAAGTGGATCACAGATTAAACATTTTCATGTTGCTCCTGCATTATGGCTTGCTGAAAAGTGTGTTGCTTCAGGAGTAGATGGAATGGTTGTCACTGGTGGTGAAGGTGGAGGTCACCAATCGTATGAAAAAGTAAGTACCTTAATATTACTACAACAAGTTATGCAGAAATACCCCGATTTTCCTGTAATAGCATGTGGAGGTTTCGCAACTGGTGAAGGGCTAGCAGCTGCTTTAGCAATTGGAGCAGGTGCTATTGCAATGGGGTCACGTTTTATCGCGTCAAATGAAAGCGAATTTAGTAATGAGTATAAAGGTGTTGTTCCCCCCGCAAAAGCTCAAGATACATTATTGGTAACAGGTTCTTTAGGACCAATTCGTTTATGGAAAAACGAATATTCATTACATCATGGCTTAGTAGCCGATAAAGAATCGAAAATAGCTCAAGAACAAGCTATGTCGCAAGAAGAATTAGTTGAAGAAATGAGGGCATACGAAGCAGCATATAAAGGAGATCTTACAGGAGCAGTTCTTTTAGGACAGAGTATCGGCTTAATCGATAGCTTGAAAAATGTGAAGAATATTATCGAAGATATTGTAGCTGATGCAGAAAAACGTTTGAGAAATGCTTATGGATTTTTGAAATAGGCAAAATTTATTTTTTTCTTTTTTTTATTCTTTTACATACATTTTAAATTGGATTAAAGTGTAAAAGATGGATGTTAAAAATATTGTAGTAATTGGTGTTGGGTTGATGGGCAATGGAATTGCTCAAGTTTCCTTGATGGCGGGATATAACGTAACTCTCGTTGATATTAAACAGGAATTCATCGATAGAGCAGTTGAAAATATTACAAATGGCCTAAATAAGCTAGAATCAAAAGGAGTATTAAAGGCAGCAGATATCCTAGCACGAATGAAGACAAATTTGGATCTTGCTTCTGCTGTGAAAGATGCTGATTTGATTATCGAAGCTGTAGTTGAGGATATGGACGTAAAGAAAAATATTTTCAAAACTTGCGATGATAACGCCCCTTCTCATGCGGTGATTGCTTCAAATACTTCCACAATGTCTATAACTGAAATGGCAACTGCCACAAATAGGCCTGATAAATGTATTGGGATCCATTTTTTCAATCCTGCTCCTTTAATGAGGTTAATAGAGGTAATTGCCGGTGAAAAATCTTCTGAAGAAGCCATGGAAATTGGTATGAAAGTAAGTAAGAGCCTACCATGTCTTAGAGGAGATAGGTATGTAGCTAAAGTCTTAAAAGATCGCCCAGGATTTATTGTAAATAGGTTAAACGCTCCTGGTGGTATCTACATGAACTATCTTCTTGATACATGCTTAGAGAAAGGAATTCCTTTCGAATCTTTAGATGCTGATTTAGGAAGTCGTGGTCCTATGTCCTCTCTAGTTCTTTCAGATTATACTGGTATTGATACTGGATATCATATACGAAATTATTATGCAGATACCTTACATGAAGACTTCAGACCAGGAAAAGTCATCACTAAAATGTTCAAGGAAGGAAAATTTGGGAGAAAAACAGGACAAGGTTTTTATGATTGGACTGAAGGGCGTCCACAACCCGATTTTTCTAAAATAAAAAAAGCAGGTTTGGCTAATCCCAATGTTTTCATGGCTATCAGGTTGAATGAAGGTTGTAGGATTTTAGAAGAAGGTATTGCTTCTGGATGGAAAGTAATTGATGATGCAAATATGGCGGGTATGAATGCCCCCGGACCTTTTGAAATTGGCATTCCAAATTGGGAAGGACTTGTAAAATTGTTAGAAGAAACCGCTGAAAAAATTGGAAAAGAATACATTAAACCATGTGAATTGTTTAAGAGCGGAAAATTTGTAGATATGAAATAATATTAAATTTCCTATTTTTTTTTATTTTATTTTACCTTATTGTTTTATATTATGTCTCGAAACACGTGGGTTTACTTTATAAATAAAGATAAAGAATTTATAAAATCAAAAGAGAAATAATATATCAGTTTCAAATTAATAAGAAGGAGGTAAAAAAATGATTGTTGATGTTCATTATCACCTAAGCCCTTATCCAATAAAATATGAAAATGTATTAGAGCGTATGGGAGAACCATCTAGATTGGCTAAGGTGGCTGGGATAAAAATCGATAAGGAAACTTTAGCTCGTAGAGCTGCGGAACGATATCCTGACATGACAGGAAAAAAATTGGTTAAATGGATGGATGATGCTAGCATTGATTTTACATGCATAAATACAGTGGATAACAAAGATAATGAGGTAATGACAGAACAAATTATCATGACACTTAATAAAAGTATAGCAGATGTAGCAAATAAATATCCCGATCGTTTAATGGCTTTTGCAGGTATCGATCCAAGGAGAGAAAATGCTTTAGATATGTTAAAGCAATGTTTTGAAGAGTTTGGGATGAAGGGATTGAAATATCACTGTGATAGCGGATATGCTCCAAATAGCCCTGAATCTATTAAAATTTTGAAATACTTGGAAAAAAAAGAAGGTATTTTACTAACTCATACTGGTCCATTAGGTCCTCCAGCCATATGTAAATATACCGAACCAATTCTTCTTTCAGAAACATCAAATCAACTTCCTAATCTAAAGATTATCGCAGCTCATATGGGTAGTCCACCTAGATGGAGAGAATGGGCAGCACTTGCAGCTTTTTATCCGAATTTATATGGGGATATGGCAATGTGGCAAGCCTATGCATTTGGTAAATATGAATTATTCTGTAGAGAATTAAGGGATTTAATAGACTATGCAGGATTGGAAAAGGTAATGTTCGCATCAGATGGACCCGTATATGATATAGTTATTCCGACCAAGGACTACATTCAACTAATTAAAAACCTTCCAAAGAATGCACCAAAAGGAATAAAATTCACTGAAGAGGAAGTTAACGCTATTTTAGGTAATAACGCCGCAAAACTTCTGGGAATTTCATAAAATTGGTAATTTTTTATATTTTCAAATTATTATTTATAATTTCAAATTTTATTCCAATAAATTCCGGTATATAGAATATTACGAGCGTAATTATCTGAAACATAAAATAAGTCAAGATTAATAGCAAAACCTACACTAACAGAGCATTGATCAAACAGAAGTTTCTCAAGTTCTTCTTGTAATTTAATTTACTATCACCAAATCATTTCTATAAGGTGTTAAGTTTTCTTGACATAAATGAATTAAAATCATTAACTTAAGATAAAATTAATATTTTCCCTTATTGTAGTAAAAATAACGAA
>JBHLOJ010000119.1:0-9467 GCA_048940605.1 Promethearchaeota archaeon | reverse complement strand
TTTAGATTCAAGTTGAGATTGGGTATGAGTGAAAATACCAAAAAGATAAAATTAAGTACAGGGACAGAAGTAGATTTTGACAAAAAGGCACCAACAACTCTTTTTGAAATTATCATTAGCGAGATTTTAATACCTAAGTATAAGGAAAACGCGGATTGGAATTTATCTTTAAATATTATCATCGAAGAAATGAATAAGCTTATAATAAAATATGATCTTAATCCAAAATTGAAGCTGGGCTTACTTAATGATGTTGAAGCACATTTAGATAAGGATATCGAAGAATTGACTGGAGTGGATAAGATTGAAATATTGTTCTTGAATATGGATGATTATGTTGAAGATATCCGCACATTAATTCTAGCTGGAAAGGATAAAGAAGAACTTCGGACTGACATGGCAAATTTAATAATGCCATTAACTCTCTTTGAGTTATCAGAGCTCTTTATTTATTTAGGAAAGAGAACATTTTTAAAATAATTATTTTGACTTTTTCTCTTATTATTATATATCCCTCACAGCTGTACATGCACGTACCTTTAAGTCAATTTCTTAAAAATTTAAACTTAAAATTAAAAGCTTTAAATCACCTATTATTTATTTTAAATAATTATTATAATAATTTTAAAAATTAGGGGTATGCTATGTGTAAATGGTGTACGAAACATGGTATTGGTAAAAAATGGTATATGAACGCAAAAAATTATTCAGATCAATTAGCTGATGAACATAATTTGCGGGAATATCTAACTGAGCAGTGGATGAATTTTGAAGCAGTTTACATTCGTAAAATTGCGGGAATATCTTCCAAGGGCTTGGGTTACAAATTGCAAATACCACTTATAGGTAAAATTCTTCGCTGGACTGTTGAACGAATGATACATGGAACGGTCAGACATCCAAAGCCAATAAGAGCAGATGGTCATATTGGTCAAGTTATTCCTATGGAAGATGCACAAATTATTCTTTCTGAATTAGCTGCTGAACCAATTGTTGAGACTTATTGTATGTGTCGAAAGATGCAAAGAGGTATAAATTATCAAAGTTGTATTAATTTTGGAGTCCTCTCAGAAGTACTAGAAAAACTCCCAAGATTTATACCAAAAGAGAGAGCACATCGTATTTCTCGAGAAGAAGCAATGGAAAGGATGGAAGAACATAATAAAAACGGTTTAGTCGCTACTGTTTGGTATCAACCATATCCTTATATTAACGCGATATGTAATTGCGAAAGCCCTGAATGTGGCGCATTACGTTTAAGGAATGATTTTGATTTAATGATTATGTCTAAATCAGAATATATAATCGATTTAAATCAAGATAATTGTCAAGGGTGTAAATCCTGCGTTTCTATGTGCCAATGGAATGCTATCCGTTATATTCCATCAATTAATAGAGTAATTATTGATTATAATAAGTGTTTTGGATGTGGAGTATGCCGACATGCTTGCAAACATGATGCATTGAAGCTTATACCGAGACAAGAATTTATGGGTTTTGATGGGCATTTTTAGGTGATTCTATGGGAAAAACAAAAATAAAAATTGATTATTCGAAATGTGGTCCTAAGGGTATAGTCGATCCAAGAGATTGTGCTAAATGCCTTAATGTATGTGATCCCTGTGTGTTTTTAAGGCATGAAGATTTAAAATTTAAAGAAGAAAACAGATATGATCCACAGCATTGGAAAATAACAGCAATTTGGCCATCTCTTTGTACTCTTTGTTTTAAGTGTGTTGAAGAATGTCCTGAAAATGCTATTACTATTAAAGTGTAAAACTAAGCATTAATACATTAAGAAAGAACTATATAAGGAAATTAATCTAATTTTACTTCTTTAGCACTTTTATAAAGATAATCAAAATAATATAAAGAAGAAGGACCAAAAGCTACATGATCAGTGACAATCCCGAAATATGACATCTTTTCCGGGAATAATCTTTCAGAAAGGATAATAAAAGCATCTTCTCCTTCATCAATTATAATAGAACTACCAAAAATTTGGTCTCTCCATCTGATTTCACTGATAGTATTATATTTTTTGAGTAATGTTTTAAAATTTTTTGCTTCTAAAGCTTTAGCTTCAACTAGGAGTTTTATGTCTGTAACGCCTCTTGCTCTAGCTTTTTTAATATCATCAAAGAACAGATCTAACAATTCGAATTCTGTAGAAGTAAAATAAATTGAAGTTCTTGCTAAATTAATTAATGAGAGAACCCTGTTTATACAAACATCTCTACCTCTGTGTACATAAAGGGCAATCTTGATTGGAGTATCGTGCGATTGGTAAATAGGTGTAAGAGTATGGATAATTCTGTTTGAATGTTCATTAAAACTATCACTATATTGTTTCTTTGCAATGATTAGAGCTTCGTCTGGTGATTTAGCAAAATATCGAGAGGGACGGGATTCTTCCTCTTTAATAATAAACAATTTTTCCTTTTCCAGCTGTGTAAGGATGTTATATATTCGGGAGTAAGGAACTCCTGATGCGTCAGAAAGTTCTCGTGCATCCATTGGCCCTTTTGAGATTAAAGTAAGATAAATTGAAATTTCATAATCAGTAAGTCCTATCGCCCTTAAAGAATCCTTTACATTTTCTGGAATTTCGTTTGACATTATTTTACCATTTTCTATATGACTATATATTGAAAAATTAATGCATTTCTAATAATATTAATGGTACTACAATTTTTTTAAAAAATTTCAGATTTCAAATTAAAAAGAAGAGAATCAATAATACAAAACACCAAATATTGATGAAATACCTAAATTTATATCGAGAATATTTTAAAAACATACATCTGAAAATGAATTTTACAATTATTAACTAGTAAAAAAGTCTAAATTTTAGGTCTTTTTACCGTATTTGTACTTATTTAGTTCCTTATTAATAGATTGATAAACTTTTTCAGACAAGAGTTTTTTCAATTCGCAAAAAAATTTTTGAATTAGAGAATATAATTAAAGTTTTAATATATATTATTCATCACATTTAATAATAAAGTTAAATTATTTTATTAAAAAGAATATTAAAAATTCGTGATTTCGATATTATGGATATTGTAGATCTAAAAATATTAGAGTTATTAAAAGATGATAGTAGAATGTCTTTTAATGAGATTTCTCAAAGTGTAGGTAAAACTGAAGCAACTGTTCGAAGACGTGTAAAAAAGTTAACAGATGATGGTGTGATTAGAAAATTCACTATTGATTATTCTGTTGATAACAAACCTCGTACTCGAGCTACTGTGAAAGTTGAACCAGATTTTAAAGAAATCAAAAGAATTTTAAAGGAATTGTTAGAAATTGAAGAAATTACTAATATTTGGAGACTTTCAGGAGATTGCGGATTATTTATGAAAGTTGAAATACCTTCTATCGAACAGTTTAATCCTCTCATAGAAGAGAAGATCTCACAAATTAAGGGTGTAAAAATAGTAGAAACATGCTTTATTACTGATGTAATAAAATAAAGATTTTCTTTTTATCTCAAATTCTCCAATTATCCAACCAAAATTCGTCTTTTCCTTGTTTTTTAATAAATTAGAATGATGCATATGAATGAAATTTATTTGTATTCCATAATTTAAATTATCAATAATATATTTAAGGATCAGAGTATGTCGTACAAATTTACAAAGGAGGAGCTTCGGGAACTCCTTATTGATTACAATAAAATTGCATTGGAAAGTTATGAATTACCTGATAGTGTTGAGATTTGGGATGAAACGCTACGTGATGGAGAACAAAGTCCAACTGTTTATTTAACTCTTGATGAAAAAATACATCTAGCAAAACTTATGGATGAAATAGGAGTTAAGCTGATAGCAGTAGGTTTTCCAGCAGTTTCAGAATCAGAAAAAAATATAGTGAAAACAATCGTTAATGAAAATATCAACAGTTCTACAATTTTAGGTATAGCTAGACCAAGAAAGGACGATATCGATGCTTGTATAGAGGCAGATCTTAAAGAAATTGTTCTTTTTATGCCAATATCACCTATTTTTAGAAAAACACTGAAACAGAATGAGGAGCAACAATTAGATGAGATTAGAACATCTATTTATTATGCAAAAGATAATGGTTTTAAAGTTAATTGGGTTTCAGAAGATGGAACTAGGTGTGATTTTAGTCATTTAAAAAATGTTTTTTCGACTGCTATACAAGCAGGAGCAGAAAGAATAGTCTTAGGAGATACTGTTGGTGTTTTAACCCCCCACTCTACATCATATCTTATAAAACGTATTAAGGAAGAAGTAGTTTCACCATTAAAGGAGAAAATCCCAATAGGAATACATACTCATAATGATTTTGGTCTAGCTGTTGCAAATACTATAACGGGTGTCATAGAAGGATGTCAATATCCTCATACCTGCATAAATGGATACGGTGAACGCGCTGGAAATGCTGCTCTTGAAGAGGTAGTAACAATATTAGAACGATTAGGAATAAAGACAGGGATAGATCTAACTAGGTTACCTGAATTAAGTGAAGTTTGTGAAAAATATTTCTGTAAACCATTATCTCAGTACAAACCTATCGTAGGAGATTATGCTTTTTCTCATGAAAGCGGACTCCACATTGCTGCAATTCTAGCTCATCCGCTAACTTATGAACCGATAAATCCCCATATGGTAGGTAGAAGAAGAAAATTTTATTTAGGAAAATTTTCCGGAACAAAATCAGTATTTCATGCTATGCAGCAGAAGATAAAAGTTTTAGATTTAGATATACCTATAGAAATAATTAAAAAGATCTCAACAGAAGTAAAAAGAAAACACGAAACGACATCGAAAGAAGAACTCAGAAAATCATTCCATATTATTAAAGAAGAGCTAAAAAAAGTAACCAAGGGTGTTAGTGATAAAGATTTTTTTGAAATTGTTAATAAGTATGCTCAACCTTATATTCCGGAAGGTCACCCTGTGAAGCCAAAAAATAATAATTCTTAAAAATCTTGTGTTAATCTATTTTTCTAGTAATTTATCGATAACACTTATCTTTTTCTTTGTTTTCTTAATGTCATTTTGCAGTTTTTTTGTTCTTTTTGAATATTCTTCATCATCAATCGTTCCGGACGAATGTTTTTTATCTATAAATTCCAGTAGGTCCTCAACAGAAGTAAGTTTTGATTCCAATCCCTTTTTTTCATCCTTAAGTTCCTTTTTTGTCTTGTCTTTCGTTTTAAGTTTTGGTACCGGCTTTAATCCTGTTTCTTCAACTTCTTTTTCAATCAAACTTTCAGGTTTAGGGGGTAAGGCTGTAAGTACATCCTCTCCTTCTTTTTTGCTAATAGCATTTATTTCACTTGTTATTTCTGGAACAGAAGG
Organism: Promethearchaeota archaeon; assembly: GCA_048940605.1. Classification (GTDB taxonomy): domain Archaea; phylum Asgardarchaeota; class Lokiarchaeia; order Sigyniarchaeales; family SOKP01; genus Loki-b32. The sequence continues at coordinate 4,134 of JBHLOJ010000119.1, read as the reverse complement.
TGTTTCTTGGATACTAGGCTGAATATCCTGAAGTTCAGAAATTTCAAGTTGATCAGGTTCAATTATTTCAGTATCTGATTCTGAAGCTGTCTTTATTAATTTATCAATTGTTGTTTTAATTGTGTTTATTTGATTTTGAAAAATCTTTAATAACTCTATCAGTTCACCTTTCTTGGAAATTTTCATTGAAAAATCTATATTAATTGTTCTTCCTTCGCTTGGAACAGAAGTGGTTGATAAATCAGGTTGTTGTTGCACTTGAGAACTCTCTTCAACAGGATAAGTAACTGGAGTTGGAATATCTAGAGTTGTCCTTAATTCCATACGATAATCAGAAACTAGCCATTTAAAAATATTTAATGACAAACTTGGATGATCAGAACACTGAAATCCTCCTCCAATTTTATCTCTAAACATCTCATAACTACCTATACAACAAACTCTTCCCTTTCCTATTTCTGATACACAAATTAGAGGACAAGAAAAAGGTTCCGATGTTTCGTTTGAATCAGCTATTGAAAGTGCTCCGCTCCCTACAATTGAGAGAGAACACCCTGATCTATAGCATAAAGTGTCTATTTCAGAGGTAATTGGATGAGGAATGTTAAATGTTGAAATTAGCGGTATATTCTCCATCCCTAAATTAACTTGTTCATCTAAAACTTGATCATTTTCAAAAATTATTCCAAACTGTTCTGAAATTTCAGATAAATTGCTCCCGCGACCTCTATCACCACCTGCATGTGATAATAGTAATAGTCCACCTCCAGAATTTTTAACCCATTTAACAATTTGTGTAATTTCATTAGCACTAATTCTTGAAAAGTCAGGACATACAAATACTAAAATATCATAGGGTATTAGTGACTCTTCTGTTATAGGGAGCTCAAGAAAATTATAGCATGCAAAATCATTTGAATTTAAGTGATCTCGAAGTTCAGTTAAATTTTCATCAATTCGACCTCTTGGTTTATGCGCAATATCAAATGCTATGTAATATGACATTATTAACCATCAATATAATTTAAAATTCCAATATATTCAAAATCTTGATATTATTAATTACTATTTTAATCTTTCTAAAATTAATATTTAACTATATTATATAGAAATTACTACTAAGAGTTTTTCTAAGTTGTGCTTTTATCACCAATAATTAAATAATCTTTACTAATGTTTTGAACCAATACATCACTGCCTATAATTGAGTTTTTACTAATAATGTTATTAAGTTGTGCTCTTTTTTCAATTACACTATTTTCTATAATGCAATTTTCTATGATTGAATTTTCTCCTATTGAAACATAGGGTCCGATAACACAATTATTAATTTTAGTGTTCTCTCCAATGTAGACAGGATTTTTTATAAACGACCTATCGACTGTTATATTTAATTTGGGAAAATCCTCCTTTTTAACAGAATTTTCCATTAATAAATATCTGTTACCATTAAGTAGTTCAGAGGGTCTACCAAAATCAAGCATTCCTTTTTTGAGTTTGACTGCTGCGATTCTAAAGCCGTTGTCTACTAAATCTTGTAGGCTTTGTGTTAAATATATCTCTTTGGTTGTCTCTGATTTCTGATCTAGATAATATTTAAGGTTTTCAAAAAGGGCAATTATAGCTGAATTTGAAAAAGCGTATGGACCAGCAATGGCTAAGTTCGAGATAAATTCTTTTGGTTTTTCCACGAGATGTTGGATTATTGAATTTTCATCTACAGTAACAACACCATAAGAGCTTGCATCTTCGTTGGGGACCTCCATAACTGCAATAATTCCATCTATATCAGATTCAAAATAACGATACATAAAATATGAATATTCATCAATAGGAAGCATATCTCCTAAAAAGATAAGAGCTCCTTCTCTTTTATCTTCCTCTTTTGTTTCAAATCGTTGTTTTTTAAACCTAATATTTGATAAATATACTGCTTCACCTAAACCCCAATAAAAGGGAATATTATTAGAATATCCTCGGGGAATTTGCTCAATAAATGTAAGTTTAAATCTATCAGTATAATTCTTTTTTACATAGTCAATTATTTGTCTCTTTTTGTATCCGACAATAAGTATCAATTCTGTATTTGGTTCAAATGTATTACTAAATTTCTCAAGAATGTGATCCAAAACAGTTTTTCCCGCAACAGTTATAAAAGCTTTTGGCTTACTCAGGGTAAACGGTTTTAATCTTGAACCAATGCCTGCTATAGGTCCAATAATTTTCATACTTGCAAGAATATTTCTGTTTTTCTTAATTTATATTAAATTTGTTAATAAAATTTTGATTTGTCAGAATCAAAGACTCTTTGTAAGTGCCCAAATAGAATATCTAAACCATGATCTTCTCTTGCTGAGCATGGAATTAATTCACTAGTTGATCCCATTTGTATAAAAACTTCTGAAATGAGCATAGATAATTCTCTTATTAATCCTTTCTCCCTTTCATTAGTAGAATCTTCTAGTGCTTGAAAGTCTTGACTCCAATTAAGGACCATTTCAATTTGATCCTCATCAATAAGATCAACTTTAGATAAAATATTGATTTGTGAGATATTTCTAAACCGGAATTGAACTGAAGCTGCTAAGAGCATAGTTGAAATAAAACCATTAGGTCTGAGAACAAAATTCGAATCAAAGAGAAAACTCACAGCCCTTTGAACATCACCAAATCCTAAAGCGCTAGCTATTAAAGGTCCAGTTTCTCGAAAAGCAAATAACTCTAGTTGTCCTGCAGTATCTACGAATATCCAATCCGGGTTGTATTCATCAATTTCGTCCTTAAGATCATCTAAAAAATTTACCATCAAATCAGATGCTAAAATCATCCCGCCATTCGGTCCTAAACTATATTCTTCCATAACCTCTTCTAAAACAAGATAATCCCTTATATCAATATCAGGAGTATAGGGAGTGATTCTGACTCCAGGATCAAGATTTAACGTGATTGCAGAAATCTCTGGATCTCTATTTAGAACATATTCTTTTAACTGACCTGTAAGAGTAGTCTTACCACTTCCGGCTGTCCCTATGAAATAATTTAATAATATTTTAGATAACCTCTCTTGAATATATTTCTCTTTTATATCCAATATTAGAAAATAATTAAAGATTTGCTACTTACTTACTAGAATTAACTGTCAAAAAATTAGTAAATCAAAGTAATCTTTTATTCTAATTCAAATTCAACTTCTATTTCGGTTTTTTAAGATCATCTAAGTTAATTTTCTTTTCTTGCTGTCTTTTAAGCCTTTTTATTTGATTATTAATTGCCTCTTCTTCTTTCTTCCTCAAAATTTCATCATCCACCATCATTTCTTTAAGTTCTTCTTCTGTCAATGGTTTTAGGATTTCTTTAACATTAAAAATTTCATTTTTATCAATATTTTGTTGAAAAATTGTTTTCATTTCTTTAATAACCATTAATTTACTCGAAGACATTTGACTTTGAATTAACGCTGGTTTTGTTGGAATTTTTATTCTTTCAATTGAAGATTCTGAACTACTGTTAGGAAGACGGGTGGGAACTCCATATGAAATATTTCCTACCGGCATATTTTGAAGTGTCAGATTTAAATTTTTTAGATGATTTTCAATTTTCTTTAATGTTTTATTGCTTTCACTAATCATTGAGATAATCGATTCATCTACAGATACACTTTTAATACTGTTTTTCTCATAGATAACTGTGCTCTCTCTTTTTTCATTATTGAAATCAGTTTTTACCTCCTGAAATACTTTTTCTCTGGTAAAAGTACTATGCTGGCTTTTCTTCATACTTAAATCAATAAATTGAAATCCAGCATAACAATCCTCATTAATCCCAATATCTGAAATGTTAAACTTTTCTTCAAATTTATATTCAATGCGCTGTCCAGAACTTAGAAATACTGTTAATTTTAAAATTCTTATTTGTAAATCATTATATCCATATATCTCGTTTAAATCAATTGAAAAACAGAGATGTTCATCTGAATAGTAGAGTTTTTTAATAGAAACTAGGTATGGAGGTTGATTAGAAAATAAATCCTGTTTAATTGCTTTTGATATTTCAAATTTGAGGTTTAGACGTTTTATTTTTTCGGGGAGAAGAAATTGATCCTCATTTTCATCTTTCTTGAATTCTAAAAAAAGT
>JBHLOJ010000118.1:1995-9537 GCA_048940605.1 Promethearchaeota archaeon | reverse complement strand
CCCATATATCCAATGCTTGCAACTTTCTGGAATAAAAATACACCACCTAAACCAATTATGTTATCATCTTTTATAGCAATAAGAAATCTCGCGATTTTGTTATCAATAAGATGTATCCATACCTTTTCTTCTTCTTCATAATTATTAAGTGGTGGTCTTCCAAATGATATAAGCATTACCTTAATGCTTTTAGTAATCTCTTCTCTTTCCGGTTCTCTAATTTTATATAATTTCATGAATTTTGATGTTATTTTAAAGTAAACTAAATAATTTTTAATCTATAATAAATAGATTAGGTATTTTTGAAAATATCATTGAATTTATAATCATAGTACTATTAATATTCATTGGAATTCTATTTATTTGGTTTAACTCTAATTGGAAGCTATATTATTCTTTCCTAATAAGCCTAACATTAATTATATTATTCCTTTTAATTAGAATATGGCGTCATAGAAAAATAAAATACTATCTTTATTAGAACTCCATTTTATTTAATTATGCTACTTAAATTAGATAATAAACTTTTAAAAATTCTAAATATTTATCCATGTAAAGGTGATTTTAAAATGATCGAAACAAATATAACAAAAATGTTTGGATTAAAATATCCAATTTTCAGTGCTCCAATGGGACCTTTCTACACCCGTGATTTGGCATTAGCAGTTAGTGAAGCTGGTGGTCTGGGAGTATTGTCGAATGTTAATATCGTAGGAACAGATCCGGTGAAAGAACATAAAGCAAGCTTAGAATATATGATTGAACACACAGATAAACCATTTGGGCTTAATTTTCTTACATCTCGAAATAATCGGGGAGTTAAAGAAATGTGTACTGATGTACCCACAATGGTATTGAATAATCAAAGAATGCGGGAACAATGTGTGTATTGGTTAACATCTGCGGGTTCATCAAAGATTTTACCTGCTTCTAAGAACTTTCAAGAATTAAGGGAAAAATCTGAAGTGAAACACTTTCATGTAGCACCAGCCGTATGGTTAGCACAGAAATGTGTAGATGCCGGAGTAGATGGAATAGTATGTACTGGGGGTGAAGGAGGAGGCCATCAATCTTATGAAAAGGTTTCCACATTAGTTTTACTTCAGCAGCTTAATAAAGCATTTCCTGATCTACCCAAGATTGCGTGTGGAGGATTTGCTACAGGAGAAGGTTTAGCTGCAGCTTTATCACTTGGAGCAGGAGCAATAGCAATGGGTTCACGATTTATTGCTTCAAAACAAAGCGAATTTCATGAAAAATACAAAGCACTAATTCCACCTGGCGAACCGCAAGATACAGCATTATTTACCGGTTCATTTGGCCCGATTCGTTTATACAAAAATAAATATGCCTTAGCACACCCTGCACCTCAATCGAAAGAGGAAATGATTGCATATGAAAAATCTTTAACTCTTGAGCAAATGGCAAAGGATGCAGGTGCTTATGATAGGGTATATAATGGAGATACTGAAAATGGAGCCGTATTACTTGGGCAATCAATAGGTATAATTGATAGTATTGACGATGTTAACGATATTATTTCAAGAGTTATGAAAGAAGCAGAAGCAGCTATAAAAAGAAACCATTCTATGCTAAAATAAAGTCGTGAAACTATTTTTTCTTTTTTTTCTTTATTTACCTTATTCTTAAAGATAGTTAATCCATAAATTTCAAAATTTCTTGTTTTAAACCATCCGGGATGAGTGCTTTTTTCTGGTTTTCATAATCATACCATACTATGTGAGCTTCACCTTCAGCAGCTTTTCTGTTTAATTTTTTACTCACTATAGCATGTTTTATTATGATTTTTGATTCTTCTATATCCGTTATTTTTGCACCTATAAAGATTGTGTCTGGATATGTTAAAGGGGCTTTATAATAACAATCTTGATAAGCTAATATTGGTCCTATTCGTACTGTTGTAGGTTCTTCATAAATATTCAACGATTGAAAAAGAGCTATCCGTGTACTCTCAAAATAGCGATAATAAATTGTATTATTTACATGACCCCTTGCATCCATATCCCCCCATCGTACCGGCATCTCCACAACAACATGAAAATCTTTCAATTTTTCACTCATCATATCGTCCTAAATATAAATTTATGCTTAATACCTAAAGAGTTTTTCAAATTTAAAAAAAAATTAAAAAAAAATATATTAAAAAATCTTATGAAGTCTATTGATAACTTCTTCTGCTTCTTTCATTATCCTATCAAGTAATTCTTTTACTGTTGGAATATCTTTAACTAATCCTACACCTTGACCGCAACTTACCATACCAGCATCTATATCGCCTTCTCTATACATTTTCAAGGCGTTTTGACCAGAAGCTACTTGAATAATTTCTTGTAAACCTGCTTTTTTAGCTTCTAATTCAATTATTTTTTCTGCTGCTTTATTCCTCCAGACTCTATGAGTATTGCGAATTGAGCGCATGACTAAGTGAGTATCAGTTTCAGCTGCTTGAACAAAAGCATTTTTTAAATTATCATGAAGTGGGCATTCTTTAGTAGCCATCATTCTCGTCCCCATTATTGCTCCCTCAGCACCAAGTGCGAGAACTGCAGCTACAGCTCTACCATCTGTAATTCCACCTCCTGCTATTACAGGAACATCTATTGCATCCACAACAGATGGAGTCATTACTAGAGTACCAATATCTAAAGTTCCGGTAGCACCACCGTTTTCATATCCCACAACTGTAACTATATCTGCACCTAATCTTGCGGCAGTTTTAGCATATCTGACACCAGCACATTTATGTATCCAAATCGCTCCACCTTCTTTGAATTTAGGAACCAGATCTGCTGGAGCCTTATGACCACTTGTTTCAATTATCTTCACTCCCTCATCAAGAGTGGCCTGCACATATAATTCCAATTTCTCTTGTGGCATCATTGCGGGAAATAGATTTATATTAACAGCAAATGGTTGATCAGTTAAAGATTGTGTTTTTTTAATTGCTTCACTTAATTCTTCAGGAGTTTGATAATTTGCACTCGCTAATACAGCACACGCACCTGCATTGCTTACTGATGCAACAAATTCAGGATTGGAGATATTTGCCATTGTCCCTGCTACCAAGGGATACTTAATTTTTAACATTTCAGTAATTTTAGTCTTTATCATAATTTTTCACTTATAAGAAGTCAATTATTAACTTATATATTTCCATTTATTTTATATTTCATCATAAAAAAATCAGTAAAAAAACATTTTTAAATAGTAATTCAAAAGATACATTTAAAAATAGAACCTACTGGAATATGAACTACTGGAACATTGGGGAATTGTTTTTTAAGGTAACCTGCTAATGTACGCATACCTGGTTCTTCGGATAAAGAGTGATTTACAATTATTAAAGGTACACCCGTATCTTTAGACCATTGACCTGATTCCCATAACATAGTTCCATCGTCGGTTAAAATAATAGCTTCTCCCCCGAAAGCATGCATATCTCTATAATTTGAAGCTGCTCCAGTTCCTAAGGTGATTTTTGATATTTTTTTGTTTAAATCTCCGATCACTTGAATTGAGTCCTGTCCTAGGGGTCTTATTTTATCTAAAATTTCTTTACATAGGTTTTCTAGGGTTGTTTCTGGTATTTCATGAAGCTCATAATAATTATCAACTTTAATAGGTGGTTTCGTATATCCTAACCATTTAGCCCATGCCCCATGTACTCCAATTTCAGGATAACTATCCCAAAAATCATGACATCTTATTACTGTTAAATTCCTTTCTTCTAACCATTCTCTTTTTTTAATCCAAATGTCATCTTTTGCTAATTTTCTTTTACCGGTGATCCATCTAGCATGAACATCTCTAACGATTGGGCAATCAATAATATTACCATCGTCATCTATTTTTGCCGCAAATAAAGCTTCATGTGTTATAAAAACATTACATCCTTCATCTAATGCTTTTTCAAGATTAGAAAAGGTAGGCATCCAAGAAACTGCAATTCCACTAACTTCTATCTCTGGATCTCCAAACAAAATTTGATCGACAGTTTTTTCCCAATTAACCCAAGAGCCATTTCTTTTGAAATGATCGAAAATATCAATTGCTTTCATAATTAATTTAAGGGATTTAATAAAAATAAATTATATAATTCCCTAAGTACATTGAACACAATATAAATTTGACCTAAAAATTAATTTGAAGAGTCATCAATAGGATTAAATATCCTTTTCTGGATTAATTGAAGGACTGTTTGGTAATCTTTTGGAGAACAAGCGTTTTCAGGAAGAAGATCATGTGCATAAAAATAATCAAAATTATTCTCATATAAAATTTTTTTAGCTTTTTGAACCATTTCTTTTTCTGCTTGATTCAATTTCATTTTTAGTGTATAATTTATTGATAACGGGTAAAGAAAAGAAATGTTTAAATGCTGATCAAGTAACTTTCTTATTCCTTGAAATTCTTCAAGGATTCCATCGAATTTATCAAACATTTTCCCATATTCTTTATAAATATCATAGGCCAATAATTCAATAGCATATAGGAAATTCCTGGATGGACTTTCTTTTAAAATCACAATTAATCTTAGGTTAACAAATTCGGCCATTAAAATAATTGATTTGCGGTATTCAACTTTAAAAGTGCGAGAATCTTTAGCTCTACCAAGTACTTCACTCCCAAAATTTTGAATTGCCTGAAGAAAGCCTGAAATTAACGTGGCATCTACTTCCTTTCCTCCAAAAGATTCAGAATAGACATCAATTCCAGATTTCTTATCTAATACGATAATATATTCCAAATTCATTATATCATTGCATTGCTCATAAATAAGCCTTAATTTATCATTATGTTTAGTTTGAACCTTTTTAATTGTTTTATAACTAGAACCTCCTATTACTGTGCCTCCAATTAAAACTATACCTATAATAAAAAAGATTGGAAAATCCAGAGAGGTACTAGAAGTTGATGCTGGAGATAGGAAAAAAACTTGTGATTGAACTCCTGCATCAGTCTGATTATGCCAGTAAATGTATGCTATATATTCCCCTTCAGTGATGTTAGAGGGAATTTCATAAGAAAAAATATTATTTTCAGTAGGAAGCATTACAATCTCTTGATACTTTTCGATTCCCAATGGATCTATTAAAATGAAATGATAAATTCCGTTTAGAATTGGAGTATCTATTGAAAATTGCATTATTTGTCCTCCAGTAAATTCAGTCTGGAGTATATTCAGTTCAAAATTAACACTTGGAGAATAAGCTTGTATTTCCCACTCAGCACCATTTTCTATTACTTCATTTGGAAAAATAATCATATTATTTTGTGAGTCAACTATAACATCTGCAGTAATATTTTGTTGATTTTTAAATATTGATATATCATACCAATTATTTGGATATTCAAATCTAACAGAATGTTCATCTGAAACCCAATCTATGGTAGGATGGATTAACCAGTTATTGCTAGAATTATATATAATTTCTAAGAGACTGGGTGCTAAAAATTCATTATTAATATTGAAACTATAATTTAAATTAAAATCTAGGCTTTGAGTCTTATTGTTTTTTATTTTAATGGAAACATCTTTTTTATTGGGACGATAATTTATATTTGATTTCTTAAGATATCCTTTTCCTGGATGGTCTCCATTTGCTATTCCAAACGAATTTCCATCAAGTTCAGCGGTCATGTTAATTTCCTCTGGGAAAAAAGTATAATTCACTTTTTGAATAAGTTTATGAAGAAACGGAGTTCCTTGTAGGCCACTAGTCCATGAGACGCCATCATATTCGGAGATATTTAATTCAGGATAATAAGGATCGACATTATTACAATACCAATTATATTTCGGTTTGGGACTAAGTTTTATAGCTGATCCGTTAATTATAAGAAAATAGTTACCTGGTGATAGAGGAATTGGTTCAGTAAAAGTCTGCATATGCCACGAGGGTGATAAAGAATAAGACATATTTAGTAAAATGGGTTCTCCATATACAGTAGCATTTGGAGAATTACTAATATTATTAAAACCATTTATTTGAATATAAATAGGCACATTTAAACTTGATTCGTTATTTCCATATAAAAATACACCATAAATAACAGTTGGGTCCTCAATAATGATTTGAACACCATATCCATATTTACTACCAAATTTCTCTATTACAAAGTTATCAGTTGGATTATCTTCAATTACTTTCACTTCAATTCCAAATTCTACATCAGTAAAATTTAATTCTATATCGTCAATTTCCCACGTGGGAGAAGGTAACTCAAGATCTATTGTATTTGTATTTGAATAGGTACCTGCTGCTATCGAATATTCAGTCATTTGAAATTCAGTATCAATACTAAACGAATTTTCACTGTTTGAAGATGATACACTCTGACCATTTTGAGCAAGAAATAATAATGAAATTGAAAGAAGGAATATTAACAATAATTTTCTTGAGTTAATACCTAAAGTCATAATAAATCTTTATTGGGTTCTAATTGTATTACTACGATATTAATTAAAAAATGTTTGGGTTTTATATTATTGATATGAGTTTAATAAAAGCTATTTTATGGCTTAATACTGACTCTATCTTCAATTTACAACTTTTACAAGAGAAAAAACGACTAATTTGTAGTTAACTTAAAAAAGTAGAAAAAAGAAGATCATAAATTATTGAAGGTGTCTTCCTTAAAACCCCAATTCCGAAGGATAGTTTCTGCATTTGAAATAATATCATCTATAAATTCTTTAAGAGTAGTCTCTTTATCCACATGTCCTACTGCCATTGAACCGATCGCGCTATCTTGGCTCTTAAAATGATAAATCTTTTTATAAAATTGTTCATCAAAGATATCTTGAGTAAGAACTTGCCGTTTCCATACATCTGGCGCGGGACTCTCCTTTGTCGCCATAATAGCACTTCCAAAACATACCGCATCTGCTCCCATTGCTAAAGCTGCGAGAAAACCTCTCGCATCACCAATTCCTCCTGCGGCAATTAGAGGAATCTTTAACATTTTTCGTGCCATAGTCATATTTATAAGGGTGGTATTTTGATTTGGATTTTTAAATCCAGTTCCTTCAAGCCCTACTATAGTAACAGCATCAGCACCATGTTTTTCTGCTGACATCGCATGTTTCACTGTAGCACTTTTATGAAACCAGACGGCTCCAGCATCATGTACTTTTTTCCCAATAGTCGCCGCTTTATAGGCTGAGGTAGTAATAACTTTAACGCCTGCGTCCAATGCAATATCGACAAAATCAAAATAAGATTCTTCAGATTGAGCTCTTTGACTCCTCTCTCTAACTTGAGGAGGCCATACTGTGAAATTAACACCAAAGGGTTTATTTGTTAATTTTTTCATTTTTTCAATTTCTGCTTGAAATTCTTCATTTGTTTTAAAATTCAATGCTGTAATAATACCCAAGCCTCCTGCGTTTGAGAATGCTGCTGCAAACTCAGCTCTTCCTATTATCGCAAAAGCACCCATTATGATTGGGTATTGCGTATTCGTCATTTTGGTTATTCTTGTATTCCAAATCATTTTTATCAAGATTAAGAAATTATA
>JBHLOJ010000118.1:0-1895 GCA_048940605.1 Promethearchaeota archaeon | reverse complement strand
AAAATAGATTTAAAATCATTGACGAGAAATCGGGACTTCTTCAATGTATAAACTGTGGTTCTGATAATTATTTAGACCGATAAAAGCTCAATTATTGTCCTGAAATTGAATCTACCTTCTTAAAAATCTTTCTAAGTTTAAGTAAATCTGTCTCTGGAAGTGGTGGTCTTAAAACTGATTCAAGGTTGTCTTTTAAGTGACTAAGATTTCCTGTACCAGAGAGAATCACATGAGTTCCAGGTTCATAGCGACAGAAGCGGTATGCTGCGTCTACTAGGCTTTCTGCTCCTCCTTCATGTATAAGAAATTTGAGTGGATCATCCATATTAATATCCGAAGGATCAATTTGGTTTTTTTCTATTAATTCATTAAGACATTCTTTAAGTCGTTTAGGTCTACTTAGGGCAAGTCGAACTGCAAACATTATTAGAATTCCAAGGTTTTTTTCTATTGCTTTTGCTAAGACGAGATTACGAGCAGATTGATTTAATATGTTGAATCCCACCATCATTACATCCCATACATCATCCTGTAATGCTCTTTGAAGCATAGAATGATTAGGATCAGGATTGAATCGTTCTGTGATACCTATAAATCGTATTTTATCTTGATCCTTCAATTCAAGAAGAGTTGGTACTATTTCTGAATATAGATACTCATAATCCTGCAGAATTACACCATGTAAATGATAAATATCAATATAGTCTGTACCAAGATTTTTGAGACTCCTTTCAAAACTTTCTTGTACGTCTTTAGGGGTAAGGTTTCTCCACGTTGATTTTTTAGTTGAAATTATGATTTTTTCGCGATCAAATTTTTTAATACTCTTCCCTACAATCTGTTCCGTTCGATATACTTCCGCAGTATCAATGAAATTAATCCCTGTTTCTAAAGCGTGCTTAACTATTTGGATTGAATCTTCTTCACTAATCCCTGCACTTTGTCCTATTCTACTTGGTCCTCCACAGCCTAGACCCATAACACTTACTTTTAGTCCCGTACGGCCAAGTGTAGTATATTCCATATTAATTTTGTTTCATTTTTTTATATGGTTGGGAATTGAAACATTGATTTTATAGTTTGATATTAAAAAAAATTAATTAAACATCCTTAATTTTAGAATTAAATAGAAAATCATATTTACTAACGATTAATATGCAAGGACAAATACATTTTGAAGATTTAGATTTAAAATATGGATATTCATGTATGCCCGACAGATTACATTATTTCTCTAAAGAAGAAAACGATTTTCGTATGGAAGTTCGTGAGTGGTGTCAAAATAATATTGACCCTATAGCAGATAAGATAGATAAAGAACGAAATAAAGAGCTGGCAGTTGAAACGTTAAGGAAAATGAAACCCTATTTGAATATTTTAATTCCTGAAGAAATAGGTGGTTTAGGGAAAGGGGTTTTATATCGTGTTATTTTTGGTGAAGAGTTAACTGCTTTTAATTATGCTATAGCCACTATATTTGGTGCTTCATCATGTTTATTTGCAGCTCCCGTTATTGAATATGGGACACCTGAACAAAAAGAGAAGTATTTATCGGGTATTGCTGATGGTTCTAAAATTGGAGCAATAGGCATAACTGAACCGACAGGTGGATCTGATGCTGTAGGTGGGATGAATTTAAGAGCAAAGAGAGATGGGGATTACTATATATTAAATGGTGAAAAGTGTTTTATTACTAATGGAAGTGTAGCCGATTATCTTGTTTTATATGCGGTAACTAATGATCAGGTAAGAAGACAACAAGGTATATCAGCGTTTATTTTTGAAACAGATAGTCCTGGGTTTGAAGTTTTAAAAGATTATACCTACATGGGACGTAGAGGGATGCCCAATTCTCATCTGCGATTCACTAATTGTAAAGTTCCTGCTGAAAATTT
>JBHLOJ010000117.1:3161-9548 GCA_048940605.1 Promethearchaeota archaeon | reverse complement strand
TAATTGGATATATTTTTTTACTTATATCGATATTAAACCCTATTCTACTTATTAGAGTAGCAAGAACAGGTTTTTATGACGAGCAATTGTCAAATCCTTCTACTATAGAACTAGCAGCTTCAGGCACTTTTACTGTGGGAGCCTGTGGACCACGATCCATAGCCAATTGGGACCCATGTTGTTATGTGACTAGTACTGGCGATTATTATTTGGATAGTGCTCTTGAATGTTTATTCGCATTTCCATATAACACAACGGGTGACCTTGATGAATTACTTCCAGTTCTTGCAACAAGCTGGACGATTGAAGATAGACCGGATGAAATGAATGTTGCTGGTTTTATGAATAATGGGGGAATAAAGTCAATGGAGGTAACCCTTCGACCAAGTGTTAAGTTCCATGACGGTTCAGATTGGAATGCAACAGTATGTAAATGGAATATTGATAGACTTATGAGAATTACAGGAAATATCAGTGGTATTCTCCCAGCGGCTATTCCACAAAGTTTAATTAGTGTGAGATCAACTTGGTGGTTAAAAGTAGCTGATTGGGAAGATTATGAAACGGTCGATTGGAATGTTACGCAGTTTAAAGGAGTGCCATCTACTTATGCAGAATATGGGGCTTCTGGAGATTATGTTAGCTATTTTCCCCGGATTGCAGGTGTGACAATCACAGAAAATCTACAATCGGGAGGAAAGGTAAACATTTCTTTTAATGATTGGCGTACTGGTCCCGGTTATCTCCAAGGAATAAGGTTTATGTCAATGGAAGCGTATAAAGCCAATGAAGATACTATAATAGAGGGGTATGGAACTGGAGATCTAATAGGTACAGGTCCATATGAGTTTGTGAGTCATGACCTTGGAATTGGTATTGGTACAATGAATAGATTTGACGATTGGTGGAATGCTACTGCTCAACAAGCTGAAGGTTGGCATACGATTGAAAACGTTGCGCTAGCTACGTTTGCCCATAACGAGGCAGGATATCAAGCTAGAAGTACTGCTATCGTTGCTGGAGAAATTGACTGGGCTTGGGACCGTTCTTGGGAACCTCTTAATTATGATGATATGATTATTGCACCCCATATAAATTACATACCTTTGGGAGATGAAGGTTATGGAGAAAATATCATTTTAAATTGCATCAATGAAACATGGATGAAAACGTATTTTGATGATGGAGACATCCCCATGAATAGCGATCCATACAACATTTACCCAGCTCTCCAGTATCCATTCATGGCTTCAGGAATAATGAATCCAGATGGCACAATAAACGCACAGGGAGTGAATCGTGCATTTAGGAAAGCAATTTCTTATGCGTTTGATTATGATACCTACATACATGTTGCTTTTAATGACCGAGTAGTGCGTTCTGGAGGACTTCTTGGAAAGACAAATCCATATTATAATAACTCCATACCTATCGCCTATCAAAATCTCACTATAGCACGCCAAGCTCTTTTAGATGACCCATTTTGGGGACCAATGTGTGCTGCAAGAGGTTTAAATATCAACAACGATACAACAGATTGGAATAATGTAGCAGATACCAATCCTATTTATAACTTTGATTATAGTTATGATGATGCTCATCTAGAAACTGTAAATTTGATGACAACAGCTCTTAAGGATATTGGATGTGGTATAACGCTTACCAAAAATGAACCTGATACTTATACTTCAATGACCAGTTCTTATACATTTCCTTGGTTTACAGCTGATGGATTTGCAATGAAACGGTATTATACCCGAGTAAACGTTCTCGGGTACATTCAAAGCTATTATAAAGGTAATAGCTTGGCTGACGGGCAATTTTTTCCATACACTGGATTTTGGAATATGGGCTTTAACTATAATACAACTTGCGACGAATTAATAGCTCAAATGTGGTTTCAAAACAGTACTGGAAGACAGGATTCATATAATAAACTATGTGATTGGGCTCAAAACTATCAATATCCACAGATATATATTGCGAATGATTTGGTCGGGTATGCCATTGGTATTGATTATGAATATACCTGGTACTGGGAGACATTTAAATTCAATTTTGTTAAGGGAGGTCTAAATCTAATACCAATCGCAGATTTTTCAGTTAATTCTACAAATATATTAGAAGGTGAAACAGTGAGTTTTACATTTACTGGGGATGAAGGAAATCCTCCAGCAACATATCAATGGGATTTTGGGGATGGATATTTTTCCGCAAATCAGAATCCAACTCACCAGTATACTACAGCGGGGACTTATACTGTTAGCTTAAATATTACAGATGCCAATAGTGATTCTGATATTGAAACCAAGATTGATTTAATAACTGTGAATCCAGATTTGTTTCCGCATTCCAATTTTACTGCTGATAGTACAACCATTGAAGTAAATGGAAGAGTAGAATTTAACTTTACTGGAACTTTAGGTAATTTACCAGCAAATTTCTTTTGGGATTTTGGTGATGGATATTTTTCTACAAATCAGAATCCAACTCACCAATATATAACGGTAGGAACTTATACTGTAAGTTTAACTGTTACTGATATGAATGGGGATGAAGATACGGAAACTAAAACAGATTTCATTACTGTTAAGGAAGCTCCATCTGATGGTCAAATTTTTGGATATGAGATAAATCTCATGATTGGAATTATTTCAATAACAATACTTGCAATTATACTTAAAAAACTGAATTCTAAAACAAAGAATAAAATTAAAGGAAATTAAAACTTCCATAAACTCTATTTTTTTTTGAGAGAATGATTTGTATTTTATTTTCGAGCAAATGGTTCAAGATCTATAGCCTCAAATAAATCATCGTTAGCTTCAATCATACCAAGAAAATGCCATTCACCCTCATCAACATTTTGTCCACTTGCATAGGTATTTGCCATATTATAAAGCCTATTGAAGCTTTCATAATGTAATGCAACTCTATTTTCCGCATAATCCCGAGCTGACCATGTTGTTATTAAAAATTGCCAATCGCTACTTTCCAATAATAATAATTCTCGCGCCATTTGTTTTAGAATCTTTATTAGATTGGGATCATTCGAATTTTTATATTTTGCGATGATTTCTTCACTCTTTGCTTCGCATTCATAAATCCTTTCCCATGTCCAGGTTGTCCATTCATTAAGCCACACCCAATGAGAAGAAGCTTGCCCCCAAGATCCCTCAATCACACTTACAACTTTATTTGGGGGATTATTTTCTAAGTATATTCTTGTATTTGTCAAGTCAATTTCGGGATCATCTTCTATCCATCTAAGGATACGAGATATCCACCAGTTTCCTTCAAACCACCAGTGTCCAAAAAGTTCTGCATCATATGGAGCCACTATAATGCCATTTCTTCCGAATTGATGATTATAATCTCTTAAAATATCTTTAGCTAAATTTATATAATGACTAGCATTCTCATCTAGTTTACCTGGAACATCTTCTGGCCAATAAAGCATTTTTTTACCTAGATCGAGTTTTGGGCTTGTTACTTTCCAGTATTTCATTCCTCCAGGAAAATGTTTCTTATGGAAATCTAAATACTCAGCACAGCCAGGATACCCATGCTCCCCACTCCAAACTACAATTCCAGTTTTTTCATCCCTCGTGAAAAACCCTACTGGGGCTCCTGTCGATGGATCTGTAGAGACAAGATATGGCTCATATTGAGACTTTTCGAATGAAGTAGGAATTTCTTCATATTGGGACTCAAACTGCTTCCAAAGTTCAGCAAGTAGAGGAAATCGAGCTGCATAAACCCCTTGTGATTTTCCTCCCAACAATAAAGCAGTATCAATAAAAAAGTATTTCAAACCGTTTTTAGCTAGAAAATATTCGACGCCAGGTCTATCATATTCTTCACCTGTAATTGGATTCTTCCATCGGTATCCAGGTCGGTATGCACATTCAGGGAGCCATACACCTGTAGGATTTCTCCCAAAATGTCTTTTATAGTTATCAACAGCTGTTTTAAATTGAGCATCAATAGAAGTTTCTTTAGAAAGAAGCGGTGCATATCCATGAGAAGCTCCACATGTGATAATATCTAAAAGCTCCATATCTTGTAAATTTTTAAAAGCACCTATGATGTCTTTATTGTATCGATGTATAAAATCTTCTTTCACTCGTGAATAGAATTCTTGCCACCATTTTGTTAATTTGATCCTTCCCTCTTCATATTTATTTTCTGTAAAATCATTATAATCATATACGGCAGCATTATATTTCTCATCCAGATAACCTAAAAATCCATTAATAAATCGAGGATGACGGAGCATTTCACATAATACTGGTGTAAGACCAATAGTAAGTTTGGGATGATATTCGTCATCAACTAATTTATATAATTCCATAAGAAGTGGAATATATGTCTCAGCTGCAGCCTCATTCACCCAGTCCATCCCATGAGGCCATACACCATGTCCTATAACCCAAGGGAGATGAGAGTGCAGCACTAAGCAGAAAGATCCCAAAATTTCAGTCATAATTCTAAAATTTTTTTAATGATAATTTGATTCAAGTGAATCTATTGTGTGTATATAATTTTTTATATCTTATATACTAAAAAGAAAACGATAATTTTTAAAAATCGGTAAAGTTATATATTTTAGTCTAGTTAGGTATAATATACAATTTCCAATCAAAAAATAATCGTAAGTTTAAAAAAGTAATTATAAATGGAGTATATTCAAGTAAAAAACCTAAATGAGTTAAATAAGAACGGGAGAATAATTGGTAGAGCAAATTACATTTTTACACCAGAAATATCAAGCTCTATTGGATCTATACATGGTAGCTTATTTAATCAAAACGAATCTATTGTTATGGGACGAGATTATCATAATGACAGTAGAATGTTGAAAAGAGCCTATACTTCGGGTTTAATGTCTACTGGAATTAACCTTCTAAACTTGTCTGATTGTACTTTTCCTTTACTTCAGTTTACAATTAGACGATTTGGAGCTAGTGGCGGAGTTTATCTCTCAGGAGGTCATCTATATAGTGAAGATGTGGGAATTAGGTTTTTAGATGCTGGGGGAATTGAGCTTTCGCAAAGTGAAATTCAAAAAATAATTGATTCTTTTAATAGTTATCCGAAAAATGTACGACGTGTAGATCCCAACGAGATAGGGCAAATAACAGCAATTCCTCAAACTGCTGATATATATATTAAATCATTACAACAATTTGTAGATAAGAAAAAAATAAAGAAAGCAAGTTTAAAAATTGTTGTAGACTGTTCATATGGTCCTACAGGGAAAATCACGCCTTTATTAATAAATGATATTGGAGTAGAAGTAATTGCTTTGAATACCCATTATCGTGAAAGATCTTCGAGTCCAGTTCCAAGTATTAACACTATAAGAAACACAGCCGATATCGTCAAAGCATCCAATAGTCATCTTGGTGTATGTTTCGATGTTGATGGTTCAAGAATATTAGTTGTTGATGAAAATGGGTTGGAGATAAGTTTTGAAGATCTATTAATGCTATTTATTACATTTGATAAGCGAATCCAAAATTCTAGAGCAAATACAATTATAACAACACCATCACTCCCTCCTGTTGTTAAGCAATTTATTGCAGATAGTGGATTTCCAATTAAAGAAGTTGAAAATTATCCAGGAGAGATTTCTAGGCAGATTAGAGAAGAAAGAGCTTGCTTTGCTGCTGCGGATACATTAAAATTCTATTTTCCGGAATATTCCCCATTATCCGATGGTAATTTTATCTTACTTAAGATTCTCGAAATAATGACTAATCAAGATGATCTTCTAAGCTCATTAACAAGAGGATTTCCAAAAGGAACAAAAGTAAATAAAACCATTTCTGTAAGCACAGAAGTAATTGATAACATTCATAATAAACTCAGAGAAATGGCGGATGAAAATGGCTATTTATATCACGACATAATAAATGAACTGAAAATAATAAAAGATGATGGTACTATTGATGTCAAAGTTGCATTACATAGGGATGCGATACTTTTATCTGCTGAATCCGAAGATAAAATTAAGGCACAAAAAATGATAGATAAATTAGAAAAGGAAATTTCTAAACTCTAAATTTCAATTGAGAATTAAAAATGGATCAATTCAATTTGCTCACTGATTTTTCCAATTATTTCCCTATAAATAGAATTATAAATTTAAAAAAAATAGAACTAATTATATAATAATATTATATTATCAAGATAAAAAAATAAAAATGATAAAATCATGGCAGATGATATTAGTGTTTATATTATTATGGTGACTTTTTTTATCATATTTGGTATTTTTCTTCTATTTGATTTATTCGGTAGGAATGAAAAGGCTTCCTATTTAGCTTATATTGTTGCGATTATTCCTGTAGATTTCTATTGGGGGCTAGGATACGACCCTCT
>JBHLOJ010000117.1:0-3061 GCA_048940605.1 Promethearchaeota archaeon | reverse complement strand
TTTGTTGCTATTTTCATCTTACCTTTCCTATATCTAGATTTTATATGGATTGGGGGTACTGATACGCCTGTTGGTTTATTGACGTTTCTATTTTCAGTGATTCTCTTTATTATACTACTTCTAATCACTCGATCAGGAAAGGAGATTAAATAAAAAATACAATCCTTTAATTTTTCTCTTAATTTTTTATTAATATTTTTATATTTATAGTATAATAATACTTTATGAGGAATTCAAATACTAATATTTCTTTATATTCAATAATGGCAAAAAAAAAAGCTAGTTTAGATACTGAAAGTCAGGAGAAAGAATCCTCATCATCATCGTCTTATAGTTTAAATGATTTGCCTGGAGTTGGAGATGCAACTCTAAAAAAGTTGAAAGATGCGGGGATTTTAACAGTTAGAACACTTGCGATGTATCCCTTAGGTAAATTAATTGAAGAAGTAGGTTTAGGTACAAAAACAGCTGAAAAATTAGTTAAAACAGCTCAAGATGTAGAAAAAATGGGATTTAAATCAGCTGATCTTATCTGGGAAAAACGCAAATTGCTAAATAGACTAAGCACAGGAAGTCAAAATTTTGATGAACTATTAGGAGGTGGTATTGAGCCGGGAGCTGTTACTGAGGTCTTTGGTGAATATCGTACTGGAAAAACTCAATTAGCTCACCAACTTTGTGTAAATGTGCAATTAAAATATGAACAAGGAGGTCTAGAAGGAAATGCCTTATATGTGGATACTGAAGGAACATTTAGACCTGAAAGAATAATACAGATGGCTACTGCTTTAGATCTGGACTATAATGAAATTTTAAAGAATATAATTATAGGAAGAGCCTATAATAGCGATCATCAAATTTTATTGATTAAAGAAGCTTCTAAGATGATTGAAGAAAGAAATATCAAATTAGTTATTGTAGATTCTTTAATAGGTCACTTTCGAAGTGAATATGTGGGAAGAGGGACCTTAGCATCACGTCAACAAATTTTAAATTCTCATTTACATGATCTTTTAAGATTATCTGAGGTATATGACGAGTTAGCTGTACTTTTTACTAATCAAGTATCTGCTAAACCAGATGTGTTTTATGGAAACCCCTTAACACATACAGGCGGTCATGTTGTCGCTCATGGGGCAACAATTCGTGTGTTTCTAAGGAAAGGGAAGGGTGAACAACGAATTGCAAAAGTCGTTGATGCTCCAAATATACCTGAAAGTGATACAGTTTTTACTATTACTGAAGATGGCATTAAAGACTAGATCAGATGTGTTAAAGATATTATTAACATTATTAAATCAATAATTTAATTTGACATTTACCTCAAAACCAGTTCTTAAAGATTCTGAGATAATACAATATTGCTCGAAAAATTTTCTGCATTGATCTGCTCTTTTACGCATGTCAGGGGTATTAATTTTAGGATTCAACTCTATATCAATCTTCTTAACTCTCCAAAATGCTTTCTCATTTCTAGCAATTGTAACCTCAGCTTTTCCTTCTAACTCTGATAATGAAAAATCTTTCTTCTGAAGACAAAAAGAAAAACTTGCCGCTAAGCAACCTAGAACAGATAATCCTAATAATTTTGTTGGAGAAGGTCCTATCTTTTCGTTTTTCTTTTTATTAGATTCATCAATATATAAATTATCCATTCTAAGGTTCCCAAGATCGCATTTAAAAATCATTTCTTCTTCTTGGTGTAAGCCAACTTTAGATTTTAACTCATTTGACATATAAAATCATCAATTCAAATTTTAATTAGAGATCAAGATTTACATTTACTTCAATCCCAGATCTTACTGATTGTGTAACAATACAATATTGTTCAAAGAAACTCACGCCATCTTTTGCAGATTTCAAACATTGTTTTGCTCTTTTGAGTGCATCGGAATCTGTTATTTTTGGTTGTATATTAACATCAATTTTTTTAATTCTCAAAAAACCCTTTTCATTTCGAGTGATTACAACCTCCGCTTCTGCTATGAAATCATCTACTTTAAAATTTCTTTTTTTTAAGCAAAAGATAAAACTTGCGCTTAAACATCCTAAAACTCCTAAAGCTAATAATCTTGACGGATTAGGACCAAGCATATCAACTTCATCCCTATTTTCTTCATCAATATAGCAATCCTTGACCTTCATATTCCCTAAATCACATTTAAATATCATCTGAGATTCAGATTCATCCAATTTAATCCCAACTTTAGTTTTTATCTCCTCTGAAATATTAATCACCTACATTTTGTTAGAAATGAAATTATGTCAATTATAATATTTAATGCTTATTTTTTATTAAATGAACAGAATTTAATATAGTTCCATTTAATTTGATTCAATTTTTTTTAAATGGAAATGACGTTGTAGATGGAACCCAAGAAAGATGAAATATATTGATATAATTAAAAAGTATTTTAACGCAAATAAGGTAATAAATAATATCATTAGAATAAAAATTAGTATTTCTATTGTTATACAAGCAATATTACTATAATATTTTTGATCAAAAAAAGATCCCGGTCTCTTGAATTGAGAGAGATATTTAGAAATATTGTTAAACTCTTCTTTTGTGATCAATAATTTAAATCCCACTTGTTTTTTTTGAAAATAAAAGAAATTAGTACCCCAATCAAAGGTGTCAATGATTACATGAATTAAATAACTAAACCCACTTATTATTAAAACATGCCAATTAGGAATTAATCCTAAAATAGTAATAACGGTTCCAGGGATAATTGAATGGGTAATCAACATTCGATGGTTTTTATCCACTGCATATTTTGATAAAAAGATGTCAAAATCACACACAAATGCGAATAATACTATTAGGAAAAATTCTAGAAAGTTAAGATCATACAAATATTTAGAGATAGAAGCAATAATTATTCCAATACCAAAATGGAAGTTGATATGTATGAAAATTCACCTATTTTATTTGATATAATCTTTTCTTCCAAATCTTTTTAATACTTTCTTTTTTGAAGCAAATCCTAAAGGTCCCTTTTTTTCTATAAGAAATGAAGCAGATGCAGATGATAATAAACCAATTTTCTTAATTGAT
>JBHLOJ010000116.1:0-9578 GCA_048940605.1 Promethearchaeota archaeon | reverse complement strand
TTAGTATTAAATACTCATTCGCATTTTGATCACATTGGTGGAAATTATGAATTTGATAAAATTTTTATTCATCCTGAAGAATTGAATTCCATCTCAAAACCAAAAGATATTTCTTTCTTACGAGATTCTCCTTTTGAAATTGTTAAACGTTATGAGAGCCGGAATTATCTTATTCCCCCAGCTAATAACATTGAATCTATTAAAGATGATGCAACTATTGATTTAGGAGGATTATCCGTTCAAATTATTCATACTCCGGGACACTCAACTGGTTCAATCTCTATATTAAGTAATAAGGATGAACTTTTTACGGGTGACACAGCTCATTATGGTACAATGTATATCTCAAAAAATGAGTTAACTACCCATCTCTCAAGTATCACAAAACTATTAAATTTGTTTCAAGATAATAAAAAGATCGAAATATATCCATCTCACGAGGAATTTGCTGTTGATAAGAAGTTATTAGAGGATCTCAGCAATGGAATCAAGAATATTGAAACAATATGGGATATAAAGAAATGGGACGATTTTTTAGAAGCTTGGTTAGTTCATGACGATCATTTTAAATATGCCGTATTTGAAGAATAGTCTATGAATTTTACTAATCTGAAAATGTTATTATAATATAATATCTTCATTAATTTCGTTCAATTTCTTCTTCAGCATCATCAATAAAAGAAACATTTTTCATTACTCGTTTTGATTTATCGATTAAACCTTTTTGATCTTTCCCTTTTCTGTTTTCATACTTTTTGTAAAGTATCGAAAATATACTTGCTACACCAATCGAAAAACCAATTATCAATCCAATAATAAGATAAGGAATAACCTCATAAACGCGGATTTTCATGGATAAATTACTTGAAGTGGCAATATTTCCGTACATATCATATACTTCTATTATAATTTCTACTTTTGAATCAATGTTTTCTAAATCAGTGATTACAATAGAAAATTCTTCCTGCTGTTGCATTAAATTTAATGTTTGTGCTCTCCACTCGGAGTTTTGAGCAAACATTACCCTAATCCTGTTAATCCCATTACTATCCGTAGCTTTAAGGTTAATATAGAGTTTGATTTCAGGAGTATAGTGATTTTGTGCTATATTTACGTTTGAGATAGTGGGTAGCTTTAAATCCTGGTAAATTGAATGATTAATAAAAAATTTCAGAGGAATATTTTCTAAAACAACAGAGTGAGTCGATATGCAAATATTGTCATACATACCCCATAGTTTACACTGTCCCGAATAAGAATTCTTAATTCTAGCTATTTGAAGTTGATAAATTATCTCAGTATTTCCCGAAGCTAACATAGGAAAGAAAAAATGAATTCCATATGTAGATTGATCATAAGTGATTTCCGTAGTTCCATAATCTCCTGAAACTATGACAGAATCCGGTATAAATACCGTGCCTGTAGGAATGCCATCATCGATAACATAAAACGGACGCGGATCTCCCTCATTCGAGATTTCTATCTTAATAGTTATGATTTCTCCAGGATAAAGAAAACTTTGCTTAGACACTTTTTTTATAAGAATTAACGATTCGTCAATACCTATCGGTGTACTATCATTTGGTAAATTTAAAGGATAGGATGAATATGATTGGGTTCCAACTCTAACGATAATTGGTCCAACTGTACGATGGAAAAACTGATATCTTGATATATTATTTATTGTATCAAAGTATCGAATAAAACCTAAAACTGAGAGACCTTCTATGATAAATTCCCCTTCATTGTCTGATGTAATCAAAGAAAATAAAATTACACTGGAATTCATAAGTATTGGCATAAATTTTGTATAATTTTCTACAGGATCGCGTAAATCATTTGGAACATTAATTAATGATATTGTAGTGCCTATCAGTGGCATTCTATTATCAATATTAGTGAATCTTATGCTTAAATTAAAGTATTCATTTCCTTCCACTTCTAATATACCCGGAATCTCTATTTCGGGATTTGATCGAAGAATTTGTACAGTTTCGAAAATATAACAAATTTGACCTGAACCACTTAAGGAAATATTGATAGTATTACTATTTTCAGTTAAATAACTACCAAGGTTTAAACGAATTTCATCTGGTTTATCATTAGATTCTGTAAAATTTAAAACATATTGAGGAGGATAATTGTTATTAATCTGTACAAAAATTGTTCCATTGAAATCTATGAAACCTCCTATAATTAGGATTTTTTTAATTGCAGTTAAGGCTATGATAGCAGCACATGTATCAGCAGTAGATCCCCATCCCCATCGATCACGTTTATTTAATAAAAATTGAACAGCTTTCTGGATTAAAGCATTATTATTTATATAATCATTAAGCGCAAGAGCCCAGGTAGCATAAGATGTTATTTCTACAACATTTCCTAATTTTCGCCAATACCAATCGCTACTTGTATCACTATCCCAAAAGATCATATTACCTTCTACTTTTTTGTGATCCTTGATAAATTGAATTAAAATATTATTAAAGGTAGTATTTTCATAAATGGTACCTAAGGTTGCAATATAAAATAGGGAAGCAGCATAAGTGCATTGCATATCTCCAGTGTGCCATAAATCCTTAAACTCAGTAACAGCCAAGCTTATTGATGCATTTATTAGAGGGCTAATATCCTTGTATTTCATTATAGCCTTTAAAATAAATGCTGTTGCCTCTAATGTGTTTGAAGAATATTCTTGAAAATCCCAAACACCACTAGGGTGCTGGTGGGTAATTAGATAGTCAATACCTTTTCCTAAAACTATTGAATTAATCCTAAAACCAACTTCTTCAATCTGATTTAACGCGGATACAACTATTGAAGTCATTATTATTTTAGAAGCATCATCTTCCCACCAACCCCAACCACCATCACTATGTTGGAAATTATAAATTCTACTAAGTCCTTCTAAAACCATCATTGTCATTTCTTTCTCTAAGCTTGGAGTAAGTTGTCCTGTTTTATTTAAATAGTTGAAAATAAGAGCTGTTGGAAGGACTTTAGATATAGTTTGTTCTATGCACCCATAAGGATAACCAATTAACGACTGCCAGCTGTCAATCGAGATATCTATTAGATCAGTATAGAGTGCTAGTGTCTCCTTATGATAAATAGCTAAAGAATCTAAAGTATGATTAAGGATCAGGGGATCATTAGTGACATTTAAAAAACCTATAGTTCTATTAGTAATTTCAATACCATTTGGTTCTATATATATTGTTAATTGCTTAGCATCTGAATGTTTTTCTCCTAAAATTTCAGTAGCTGCCAATAATGTGACATTGTGTAAATAAGGTTTAGCACAATAAAGAGAAAACTCAACTTCAGAAACAAAACCATTGGGGACAAATATTTCTTGCACATCCTTATTTAAAATCATAAGGTCAGGAGTGTTAATTGAAACAATAGCACTCACATCTGTCCCTAAATAGTTATAGACGTAGGCATTTATACTTATGATATCATCTTGAAAAACTGGTTGTGATATGTCAAATTCCACAAAAAATGGCAGAAATGCTTTAATTTGAATTGTTTCTATAGAACCCCATAACACAATTTCATTCGAATCCTCAAAAATATTGTTAATTACCGTTCGAATTGTCCATTCACCAATATTATCTGGTAATTTAAAGGTAATATTAGTTGGTTCTGAAATTAATAATTTTGGTATCCAATTTGCTGATTCTGTTATATTTTTTCTGATTTCTGTATCAAAATTAGTAAGTAATTTATCAAAAGAAAGATCATAATTGCCTCCAAAAGTGAATGTCGTATATTCTAGAGGAGTAAATATTAGGTCCATATCTTCTAAATAATATATTCCCCCTATAGGTATTCCATAACCATACCACCAATAACTTATTGTATCAAATCCAGTACCCCATGAACTTCCTGAACTAATATAAGCTGAATATGTATTCATTGTAAAATATGCTAATTCTGAATCATCTTCTGGTTCTACATCAAGTACTGCGCTATCAATAAAAGAAATTGCTAACATTGAACTCGTATTTTCAGGTGGTATAAAAGATAAAGTTACTAAATCACCAGGCTCATAGATTTCTTTATCCGTCGATAGATTGAAATTATAAGAAAATTCAACATGAACAACTAATATATATTCATAAAGCTTTCCCTGATCAGAAATAGTGTAAACAATTATTGTAAAATCTGGAGCAAAACTAGCATTAACTTGTAGATCATAAATGAAGGTATCATCAGTAATCATTAATGTCTCTGAAAAAAGTAAACCTCGTTTATAGACCTCAATATAATGTGGTAGATTCGTTGATACATTTGAAAATCCGCTTATTTCAATAACCTCATCAAGTTGAACGATTATTTCTTCATAATACTGTCCAACATTAGGGAAATCAGTTGTAAATGATAAGGATTGGAAACTTCCCACTATAAAATATTGAAAAGCAGAATGGTAGCTAAATCCACCATAATACTGATTTGAGGAAGAATACACATAAGAATAAATATAATATTTCCCTTCAGGATAAGAATTCGGAATAAGGAAGTGATACATTTTACTTCCTGAAAAATTATCACTAACTTGACCGATTAATTGATGATTTGCATCATAAATATACAGCCTTCCTTCCCCATTACAAATAGAATCTTTTAATACATCTTTAAAGGTTACTTCGAATTCAAGTGTATCACCAAGTTCTAGAATAGAGCCCATAATTTTGATTTCTAAGCTATATTTTTTATAACGGAAATAATAAGATGATGAAGCAGATCGACCATCATCAAGATCAACCGATATTTGAATTTCAAAAAGATCATAATCTTTAATTTGCTCTAAAGGTATCTTAAAATCTAAACTCCCTGCGCCAAATTTATTTGTAATTCTTGAATAAGATGCTATTAAATCTCGAGTTGTTATTTCTGATGTATAATCTGGATAATCTTCTATTCCATAAATTTCGATATTCGCTAAAACATTAGATAATGGATTATATTGCCAATCCCAATACAAATAATCATAAGATAAAACATGTTGATATACGTAGAAATAATATTCTAAATTATCATTAGGTTCAGGTGCCCAATTAGTTAGATATCCATATACAAATAATTCTTCGATACGAGTAAAGGTTTTTTCACTTGAAGCACTCCTACCATAGATATCTGTAACCTCTATTTGTACTTTAAAAGAATAATCTAAATCCTCAATTGAATCTAAACTTATAGAAAAATAATATCTTCCTTCACTATTAGTAATTCCTTCTGCTACATATACTATTGCTCCCACATAGTTTAAAATTGAAAGCTCTACGGTTGCTCCTACTACTGATTGACCAAAATAATAAGAAACCTCTACAAATCCTTCAAATAATCTCTCATCAATAGGGTAAAAATCTTTTCCATATGTATCAATTTCCACTCTGAAAACTGGTTTAACATAATGATCTACCCTAACATTATATCGATAACTATGTCCAAATTGGCTAAACTCAAATCCATAATTACCTAATTCACAATCTTCATCTAATGGAAAATTAAAGGTTAGTATCCCATTTTGATCTGTAGTAAGTGTTGACCAAAATATTGCTAATTCATCTGGATTATAAATTGTAAAAGAGACAGGAGTATTTCGTTTTATTTGTTTTGTTTCATTCATAAAAGAATATTCTAATACCAAAGCCCTCAAGTAGATGGTTTCACCAGGGTTGAAAATCGTTTTATCAGTAGTTACAACATATTGAAATCGTTCTTGAATAGTTTTTTGTTGTCCACCCCATAAACAATAATAATAATAATCCCATGATGCATATAGAAAAGTCTGATATTCAGCTCTTCCATTAATTGTATTTATTGTTAGCCTTAGAGTATAATAATCATTCATTTCTGAAGGGATCTCTGCTTGAATAATAGCATATCCAAATCCATCAGTATTTCCTTGATCTGTTACTAATACTTCCCAATTTGAATAATCATAATAAGAAATGGAATAATTAAAGCCAGCAAAGGGCATACTTGAGAAGTCTGATAAATTGACAATGTGAATAGCAGCGGTATAATCTTGATTAACCTTATAATATTGTGGACCTTTATAAAAAATACCAACTTCACCAATAGTAAACTCTTTATAAGCCTGATAACCTTCGGCATAAGCATAAACAGTATATGTCCCTTCAAAAGAAGTTTGAGTGAATACCGTCGAAGCTTGTCCATTACTATTAGTTGTTAGATTTACTGTGTAAATAGGTGTACTTGACTCGTCATAATATGGATAATAATAGTAATAATTCCTGTAAAAATCCTGATAAATTTCAACAAAAACTGTTTTACCTGCTGATGCAGTCAAATTACAAGTTAACCCTAAATTGATAGTAACTGTTTCTCCTATTGTTAGAACATATTTATCAAGATTAAGTGTTAAAACATAATCATTATCATAATAATTATTAGCTAAACTGGGATTCACCCTAGAATCCTCTTCTAAATTCTCTTCTGTCGTTAAGGGAGATGATCTATTGATTGGGAAATAATAAGGGGATGAATGTGATGAACCTTCATTATGGATTAATTCAGTTGGCTTATTATTATTAAATATACTAGTAGCGTTTGTACTAAATCCTAGTAAAATAAATTGAATACATATTATCAATAAGAAAACTGTTCCTTTCACACGTCTATTCATTTTCATCCACTCAATTCAATACTGTTTCTTAAATCATATTATTGCACCCAAACTTATTATACTAAGGTTTAGAACACTCAATAATTTGATTGAACAAAATGTATTATATACAGAAGAATAAAATCATAGACTAAATTGGTTTATTTCTGAATTGCAGAATCACATCTAACCATACATAAATCATAATTCCTAGTCCCAACAAAATAACAAACAGACTATCTTTATTCCAATATGAGTAAATAAAGAGCAAATAACTAATAAAAAGAATTGTAAAAAAAATTGCAGCAAAAATAGCTTTAGGTAGCAGATGTTTACCTATTAATACCCAAGAAGTTAATAATGGTAAATCAGCTTTTTTTTCAAGATGATAAATACCATTTCTATTTATTACAAGATTTAATTTTACTAATTTTTCAAGATGATACTTTGCAACACTAGGGCTTGAAAGATCTAAATGACGTTGAAGATCACGTACTCCAATTGATTTTTTATTTAGTAAAACAAAATAGATCATAAGCGTTCGACCATTTAAATCTTTTACTATAGCATCCCGATTCAATCCTTCGTTATTTTTAACTTTGGATATTTTTTTGTCTTTCAGACGAGGTATTGGAGTTTTCTTTTCAGTTTTTTCTGATACCAAAGTTTTATCAATAAATTTATTATTCTCATTGGTATTTATCTTTTCGTTCAATAATTGACTAAAACCTAAATTTTTCTATTCCTTAAGACAAATTAATATCTAGTTCACAAGAGCCTAATTATAAGAAAATGATATATTTGAATATCTTGAGAGATTTTAATAGGATTTTCAGATTTGAGTTTTTGCTGCATTCCTTGCTATTGCATCAGATACTTTACACCATACTTCCGGAGGTAATTTGTGTCTCATTCCTTCCATAATTATCAATTCAGAATTGGGTATAGCTTCTGCCGTGTCTATACCTCCTTCAACTAGGAAAAGAAGATCTTCTCTCCCATGAATAACAAGAGTTGGTACTTTAGTTGCCGAGAGTTTTTCTTTCCTACTTCCTTGGGCCCAAATAGCAAGTAAATGACGTCCAACGCCAACGGGATAATAGCACCTGTCAAACACTCTGCCTGCAAGATCCCGAAACTTTTCCTCATCAAATGTAAATCCTGAACCATATGTTAATTTACCAATTTTTATAGAATTCTCTATTATTGCATTACGTTCAGGAGGGACTGGAGCGAAAAATACTTGTTGTACTTTTGGAGCGACTTCAGGAAGATCTGGATTACCTGTAGTACTCACATCATATGTAAGATCTACTTTCTTGATGCTGCGTGGAAAACACATAAAAAACTTATAGCTGCAGTAAATAAAAAATAACTCTTTTCTTCACTAAACCAATTCATCGAACTGAAGAACTACGGGAATAGAACCATCTCGAAAGTCGATATAGAAAGAGTAATTATATATCAAAGACAGGGTGAGCAAAATATCAAGCAAAACATATTTAAAGTAACCAAGCCATTGAAAGTAGAAAATTAAAAGCGTTTGAACCTAATAATCCTTTGTTATCTGAATTTTGTCGGAATAACTTATAAAGGAAAAGTTTATTTCAAGTCAAAACCGACACCCTCCTTACTATTAATTATGATTAAGCAAATAAGTGAATTACAAATTTAAGTATATGTCTCTACATAAAATTGACTCACGCTACATTTCTATGAAAACTTACAATAAAATTGAAAACACTAGTTCTTCATTCAATCTTAAATTGGATGAAATTGCTAATTTCTCATATAATTTTAACAAAATACCACCAATTATTGGTATGATAATTGCCGATCAATTTGGAAATACGATCATGGTTCTAGAGTATGATAATTTGGCAGAAGAAATTTATGGATCAATAAAATCGTATTTGTCCGGTGATAATAAGAATCTATTAGAAATTGATCTAATCTCGATGTATTTTAGTTCATTTAAAACATTTGCGGGACAAACTAATATCCAAAACTTATCTAATCTTGAAATCCATGGCTCTAACATTAAAGTTCAGTTGTATTTTCTGTTTGATAAGTATATGATAATTATTTTTCTTAACTCTAAAGTTGATTTAACTCTAAAAGAAAAGGAACAGATAATTCAATACTTTGAAGAAATTTTGAGTAAGTATGAATATGAGTTTAAATATTTTAATGATTCAAATTCTAGAAGGATTCTTACGATTTTAGAGAATAAAGGAAAAATTTGGTTAAAGAAATTAAATAAAACCTATATTCAAGCATTTCAAAACAAATATTTGAAGAAACATGAAGTTCTTGAGAGAGTTATAAGTAGAATCTCACCTACAATTACAAAAATATTAGGTGAATATTTAAAGGGCATTCCAAAGGAGTTTATTGATGATATGGCTAAGGAATTAAAGAACAAGATTCATGATCAAATTTGCGAATTTAAGATATGGTAGTTCAAGCCATTAAGGAAATATTTCGAAAATTAGCCACATGAGGATTATGAAAATAATTATTACAGAACAGCAATTAATAAATGTCAATTTTTCTTGAATTGTTAATTTCTCTTCTTTACTCCTGAGACGTAAATAACATTCTTTATGATACCAATGGTCATTAATATTTATATCTGCATTTTCTTGTCCACAATGTTCACATTCCATTGAATTTCACCTTTCACCAATATTTACAAAAAATAATTTCTTTTTTTAGGATTGTTTAACAAATTAAGGTAGTCAATTTTATTAAAAACCTTGTATTTTTTTGTAGAGTTATTCCAGAAATAAATTGGATCATTAATTTCTTCGATATTAAAACCTTCCCTTCTGAGATTGACTTTTCTTAATTTGTGGGTTCCAGTAAATTCAAGTTCATCTTTGACACGTAAAAAAACTGGTATAGCATAGGGGGGTAAATTCTCAATTACAAAGTCAGA
>JBHLOJ010000115.1:0-9644 GCA_048940605.1 Promethearchaeota archaeon | reverse complement strand
CAAATTACTATGGCATTAGAGAGAGTTAAATTACTTGAACCTCTGGATATTCAATATTCTGACATCAATCCTTCCACATTGGTAATTGGAGGGGGTATTGCAGGAATCAAGGCTGCGTTAGTCATCGCAGATGCAGGTTATAAAGTGTATCTAGTAGAAAAAGAGCCGACTATCGGAGGTCATATGGCTCTTTTCGATAAAACCTTTCCGACATTAGATTGCTCAATCTGTATATTAGGTCCCCTGATGTCTGAAGTTAAAGATCATCCCAATATTGAATTAATAACTTATTCCGAAGTTGAAAATGTTGATGGATATATTGGTAATTTTGAGGTTACAATTAAAAAAAATCCACGTTTTATAAAAGAAGAAGATTGTGTTGGATGTTTTGATATTTGTCGCGATGTGTGTCCAATTGATGTAGAAGATACTTTTTTTCCAAGAAAGGCAATAGATATTCCCTATCCTCAAGCAATACCTCTCTTTCCGAACATTTTAGAAGAGTATTGCATCGGTTGTAAAGTATGTGCTCAAGCATGCGATCGAGATGCAATAGATTTTAATCAAGTACCAACAATTATTAATGTCAGAGTTGGCTCTATTATTGTCGCAACAGGATTAAAAACTTTTGATCCCTCATTACTTGGAGAGTATAACTATCTTAAATATCCAAATATCATAACAACAATGCAAATGGAAAGAATACTTAATAATGATGGCCCTACTCATGGAAAGATTATAGTTCCTATCAGTGGTGTTCCCCCAAAAAAGGTTTCATTTATTTTATGTGTAGGTTCTCGTAATAAACAAATTCACCACGAATATTGTAGCCAAGTATGCTGCAACGTGGCTATTAAACAAGCTGTTTTAATTAAAAAAGAACACCCTGATACGGAAATTATTATCTATTATAATGATATTAGAGCTATGGGAAAGAATTGTGAAGAATTTTATAATAGAGCTCGTGAAGCTTTTGGTATCAGATTTATAAAAAGCAATATTTCTGCGGTGTTAAAGAACGACACGTCAGATGAATTGGTTGTTCGCGGAGAAGATGTCATTGAAGATAAAATATTTGAAAATAGAACGGATTTAGTTGTTTTAGCAGTAGGTATTGAACCTGCAAATGGTACTGATAAATTAAGTAAAATTTTAAACATATCTCAAGATCCTAATGGATTTTTACTAGAAAAACATTTAAAAGTTAGACCTTCAGAAACTTCTGTTAATGGTATTTTTTTAGCGGGAGCAATACAAGGACCAAAAGATATACCAACTAGCATTGCTCAAGCAGAAAGTTCAGCTGCAAAAGTAATTTCTCTAATATCGAAGAGAAAAGTTGAATTAGATCCCCATATAGTTTATTTTAATCCTGAAGAATGTGATTTATGCAGATTATGTGAAAATATCTGCATGTTTAATGCACTAAAAATTGATGATAATCAATTAAAAATCACACAAGCGAATTGTACTGGATGTGGTGCATGTGCTGCAATGTGCCATTCTGATGCTTTGTATATTCCTGGATTTACAAAAATGCAAATATCCTCTCAAATTCAATCTATTTTAAAGAAGAAGAGCGAATCACCTTTAATCATCGCATTTTTATGTAACTGGTGTTCCTATACAGGAGCCGATCTTGCGGGGACTAGTAAATTAACATATCCCACCAATATAAGAACAATCCATGTCATGTGTACCGCAATGCTTAATCCTTCTTTAGTTTTTGAAAGTTTCTTTTATGGTGCAGATGGAGTATTAATTGCTGGATGCTATCCACAAGACTGTCACTATCAAGAAGGATTTATTAAAGCAAAATCCCGATATGAAAGTATTAAAGAAGTTTTAGCCGAAGCGGGAATAAATGAGAATCGGGTGAGAATTGTAAGTATTGCTGCTGGCGAAGGAGAA
Organism: Promethearchaeota archaeon; assembly: GCA_048940605.1. GTDB lineage: Archaea > Asgardarchaeota > Lokiarchaeia > Sigyniarchaeales > SOKP01 > Loki-b32. Next base: position 7,733 of record JBHLOJ010000115.1, on the reverse strand, counting down.
AAATATGCTAAAGCAGTTAAAGATTTCAAAGAACAGTTAGATAAAATAGGTCCTATCAAACCCAATGAATATACAAAATCCTTATCATCTAAAGAGAAAAGAAAAGGTAAAGCAAAACTAGATGAAATTTAATCAATAATTCAATTAGAAAGATAAATAAATTTAACAAAAATTTCTATTATTAATATTAATTTTTTATTGATATTTCTCTTATAATTCTTATTAAGCGAATATATTTTAGGAACACTAACTAAAAATGCGAATACGAGCAATCACTAACGGGCAAATAATCCCATTCCTTTATAAAAATGAAACGATCTTATCTTTCATGCAGGATAATCTCGTAAATTTTTCCAATTTAAATAATGAGTTGATTAGTGCATTCGAAGATATTGGAATACAGGTTCAAACTAAAAGAATTTGCTCCCAACCGCTGTTTAGTTATGACAATAAATTGTTTTATGAAAAAAATTTAAAAGATACCTTAGTTGATATAAAGGATCAATTAAAATTTCTACAAGACATATTTAAAGACTATGGATTTGATTATTTTGCTTGTTGTATGATGCTTACACACCAACTTCCTGAGTTAGGAATCTTTGAAAGACTTTTATTGAATGAAGTACCAAACTTTATAAAAAATACAGAAAATCTCTTTACTTCTTTACCAGTAGCATCTACACGAGATGGTCTAAACATATCAGCTCTGAAATCTGGTGCTCAAATAATAAAGCAATTATCAGAACCAGATCCGTTTAAAAATTTAAATTTTTGTGTATCAGCCAATGTAGGTCCTAATTATCCCTTTTTTCCTGCAGCATATCATTTTTCAGATAAACCTTCATTTTCTCTTGCATTAGAAATGGCAGATGTAGTGATCGATGCGATTGAAAAGGCAAATAGTTTAAAAGAAGCACAATTTAATCTATTATCGAAATTTAATCAAATTTATGACGATATTACTAAGATCGGTGAAAGATTAGGAAGAAATTTTGATATAGAGTTTAAAGGAATTGATTTTTCTCCTGCCCCTTTTCCAGAAGAGGATAAGAGTATTGGCACAGCAATAGAAAAGTTAGGTATTGAATATTTCGGAGCTATTGGAACTCTTACTGGAGTTGCATTAATCAAGAATTCAATCCCAGTTGATAAAGAGAAAGTAATTGGATTTTCAGGATTTTTTCAACCTGTTTTAGAAGACTATATCTTATCAAAAAGATTATCTGAAAATAAATTCAACTTAGATTCCCTTTTATTGTATGCTACTATGTGTGGTGCAGGTTTAGATGTTGTTCCATTACCAGGAGATATTACCGAACAAGAATTATTCTATATTTTATTGGATTTATGCACAGTATCAGTTAGACTGAATAAACCATTAACAGCACGTTTAATGCCAATACCTGGAAAAAGCGTAGGTGATGACGTTGAATTTGATTTTGAATATTTTGCACCTTCAAAGATTATTGACTTTAGAAGATTAAGCGGTGAGAATAAGAATGATTTATTCAGTAAAAATGAAAAATTTTTCAAATTTCTGTAATAAAATTTTTTTGGATGATATGAATACTTCTTATTTGAAGAGAAATAAATAAAAATTTAACCTTGGTTAGTGCTCCTACAAATGGATAAGAAAAGTAAAAACGAGAATTTACTATTTTTTAATGAAGCGATAGAATATTTTGATAGATTTACTGCTCAAGATCTCTTATCGAATGAAATTATTAGCGAGAATAATTACAATTCTAATTTTCTGAGAGATGAAATGTTAAATGAATTAGAAAATTTGAAAACTATAATTGAAAGTAATCCAGATTTAAAATTAGATGCTTTATCTGAAGAGGAAAAATTAACTTTTCACAAATTTATCAAGTTTTACTCTCTCTGTCCTATTTGTGGAGGATTTAATCATTATTTTAACTTGAAACAATTATTTTTCGATGAAAATAAAAAGAGTCTAATAGATACATTAATTAAATTTATGAATGTAAAGAACAAGAGATTTAAAAATTATAATGTAAATTTTGGAATTCCTTGTTGTGATTGTTATCAAAAAATGATGCAAAAATAGAATAAAAAAAGAATTAATCCAAATAATTTACTACTTGTCCACTTTGAGTGATCTCATAATAAATTTTATTGTGTTCTTCAAAAGTTTTGACACAAAAAGCTTTAACTAGGTAATCCATATTGTAATTAAGTGAAGATTCATCATTTATTACATTTTTATTTATTAACATGTCTAGCAGTTTTTCTTTAGAAATCTTTTTAACCTTATTAATAGTTTCTAAAATTTCGCGTCGAACAGGGTGATTTACTGCTTTAAGGTATAAAGAGTGTAAGTATTTTGTCCCTTCTACTGTTTTTCCATATTCTTCCATTGACTCATAATTCTTAAAATCAAATTCATCAGGCATATTTATTAAAGAGACTCATAACAATTAAGTTTTGCTTTAAAGATACTTGTGGTTTTTATATATAATTTTAGAAGCCTTTACAGAATAAAACTAATAAGAAATTAGTATAAAGTTGGATAAATATGGAAAAACCTAAAATTTTGAATGGGGCTAAAATTGAGCCATATACAACCAAAGAGAAAGTTGCGAACAAAATTGATAACTTATGGCAGGATACATCTTTAAATCGAAGTAAATTTAAAAATGAAAATAAAAAGTTATTAATTAAACTTGAATCCTCAGGAAAGGAAATGAGAAAGATTTCATTGAAATTAGAGAGTAGTAATTCTAATATAAATACGAGTAATTATAGTCTTCTTTCAGAGCTTCTAAAAGAATTTTTTAGTGTTGATAATGCCTTATAATAAAGCTTTTTCTATTATATAAACTGAATCGATAAATAGCACCGAGATTTTTAGAGCTCTGCAATAATTTATTGCAGAAAAATATTTTATTATGGGAATCTTATTCTTCTTTAATTCAATTTATAATTTAGTAAAAATAATTTAGATGAGAATAAAATGGACTATAACGAAATTAAAAATCTTTTGGGTACTCAAGCAGATGATCTTTTAAATCATACATGCACAGGAATTCCAAAGGAGATGATTCACGCTCCTGGTCCTGATTATATAGAAAGAGTTTTTGAACATACAGATAGAAATAATTTAGTATTAAATAATTTGGGGCGTCTTTTCAGTCAGACTGGGAGATTAGCGGGAACTGGATATCTTTCAATATTACCCGTAGATCAGGGTATTGAACATAGTGCATCAGCAAGCTTTGCTATCAATCCATCATATTTTGATCCAGAAAATATAATTAAATTAGCTATATATGGAGGATGTAGTGCTGTTGCGTCTACACTTGGAGTACTAGGCTCAGTTTCAAGACGATATGCGCGAAAAATACCTTTAATTGTAAAAATTAATCACAATGAGCTTCTAACTAAACCTGAGATATCAGATCAGACTCTTTGGGCGAGTGTTGATCAAGCATGGGATATGGGGGCAACTGGAGTCGGGGCAACTATTTATTTTGGTTCTCCAAATTGTAGACGTCAAATCCAAGAAGTAAGTGAAGCCTTCAGATATGCTCATGAATTAGGTCTTGCGTGTATACTTTGGACTTATTTAAGAAATCCTGAAGAGTTTATCAAAGACGGGAAAGATTATCATACCGCAAATGATTTAGAAAGTCAAGGTAATTACCTAGGAGTGACAATTGAAGCAGATATAATTAAGCAGAAGTTATCTACCACTAGTAGAGGTTTTCTTGATTTGAATTTCGGTAAAACTAACAAACTTGTATATGAAAAGCTAGCTACTGATCATCCCATTGAATGGAACCGATACCAAGTCGCGAACTGTTATATGGGAAGAATAGGGCTGATTAATTCTGGAGGACCTTCTGGTGAGAATGATTTTGTGGATGCTGTAACTGCTGCTGTAATTAATAAACGTTCAGGTGGGATGGGATTGATTCTTGGTAGGAAAGCGTTTATGAAACCTACTCCCGAAGGTATTAAGATACTAAATGCAGTGCAAGATGTCTATCTATCAAAACAAATTACAATAGCATAACAAATTCCTTTTTTTTTTATAAAGGTTCTAAAAGTAAAATCCATTTATAACCAGGTATATTCACTTTTATCAAGTTTTTCACGAATTTTCTTTTCATCTTTTTTTAATTGACTTACTTTACTGTTTCTCGAATACGGTTTTATTTCCTTTTGGTGTGATTTCCCTTCTTCATTGTGTTTATGATCTTTAAGATGATTTACTCTATGCTCGTATTTTTTACTCATAATAATTATTCCTCTTAAATTAAGTAACTTATACATAACTCTTATAATTAGTTTTCGTACATATTTTGAAAATTAAGCTTTTAAATTTACTCGAAAATTCTCTTAAATATTCGTGAAAGTAAAAAAGAATTGAAACAAACAATTTTATATAATTATTTAGAATTTTAAATTGAAATACTTGAGCTCAATTCTTTTAAATAAATACATCTTCTTTTTAATAAATAAGAAAACCAATATTCATAATTAATTCTAAAAACACAAAAACTGGAGAGAAGGCTATGGAAATTCCGATACATGAGGAATTAAGAAGAGGTTATGATTTATTAAATAATGGGAAAGTAGAGGAGGCTTTAGAATTAATAAATAATTTCGAAAATCAAGAAGATCTCAAATCAGAAGATAAACATTGGTACGAAATGCTTAAAATAACCCTTCTTTTATTTACAGGAAGACTTCCAGAGAGCCTTAAAATTGCAGAACAAGGATATCAGGAAAGTATGAGCCATAAAAATCCATTATTTACAATTGATTATTTTATTTTAAAATGGGGGAATTTCTTCCTATTTGGAAGAGCTTCTGAGTTATGGAATGACGTTTTATCTTGTGAAAAATTACTTAAAACTGTTGGGAGAGAACCCCCCTCCGAGGTTAAATTAAGAGAAGCATTTATTCTCTATATGAAGGGCTTTCATCTTTGGTTTGAAGGTAAATTTGATGAAGCCTTAGAGAATGAGAACAGATGTAAGGAGCTTCTTGAAAATTACAATGCATTTGCTTACATGTTATTTTTCATTTTTTTTGTAAATGGAATGATATACACAGCGAAGGGAGAAATAGATTTAGCATTAGAATCTCATAAGAAGAGTTTGGCACTCTCTCGAGGTGGTTATATGTTTACAAACATGATAAATGCAAGTTCTTATCAAAATATAGGGGAAATTTATTTTCAGAAAGGTGAACTGGATCATGCAATCGAGTATTATGAAAAAGGTCTTAAAATTTGGGAACAATTTACATATCCAATGGCATTTACTTTTGTAGGAATAACTTACAATAGTTTGATAAAAGCTTTTCTTTATAAAGAGTCTCCTAAAAGAGCACAAGAATATTTAGATCACTTTTTAGATTACCTTAAAATGAGGAAAATATCGGAAGATTTTTATTCCTATAAATTTGGAAAAGCAAGAATATTGGCATCCAGTTCTCGAACTCGGGATCGAGCTGAAGCTGAAAAAATATTAAAAGAATTTATTACGGCTCATGATGATTTATTAAAATCGGGAGCTAGTAGTATTCCAGAAGAAAGTATTGCCCCTTTACTTCTAATTTGTAATTTATATATAAAAGAATTACGTTTAACTAATGATTTAGAGGTATTGGATGATATTCAACCATTTATTCAAAGATTACTTAAAGAATCAGAACGAACGAAGTCCTTTATATTACAAGCTCAAACTTATTTGCTATATGGGAAAATTTCCTTACTACAAATGAATATGGGAGATGCCAGACGATATTTGACTCAAGCTCAACGTATTGCTGAGGCTCATAATCTTCAATTGTGGGCTCGTGCAATATCTAGAGAACATGATAAGTTATTAGAACAATTAAACAAATGGGAACGTCTTAAAAGTAGAAAAAATTCAATTTCAGAAAGGATGGAACTAGCTTCAATAGATTTAACTATGGATCGCATGCAAGGAATGCGTGCGATCGATCCCCCTGAGCTGATTGATGAGAAACCTATTCTACTCTTAATAATAGGACAAGATGGAGTATCGTATTTTAATCATTCATTTATAGAGAACTGGGATTTCGATGACCTTTTTAGCTCCTTTATGTCAGCATTTAATACATTTAGTGGGGAAATCTTTTCAAAATCAATCGATAGGATAATAATCGATGAGTATAAAATCCTTATAAATCCAGTAGAATTTTTTCTAGTTTGTTACGTAATCGAGGGTCAATCGTATCCTGCCATACAAAAATTAACACGTTTTTCGGATGCTATTAAGTGGAAGCCAGAAATCTGGGAAGCTTTAAATAAAGCTGTTAAAACCAGCGAAATTCTAGAATTAAACAACCCATCTTCTCTGGGGGATGTAGTAAACGAGATTTTCAATATATAATTATGGTTAGAAAACAAATAATAGGAGAAATACTTAATGACTGTTCCAGAAGAAGTATATAGAGCATACAAACTTTTAAATGAAGGAAAAGAAGAAGAAGCCTGGCAATTAATAAAGAACAGGGAAGAGATAGAATATTCAAAGTCAGAAGAAAAACATCTATACAGGATGTTTAAAGGATCTGTCCTTTTTCTTACGGGAAGGCTACAGGAAAGCCTTAAAATAGCGGAAGAGATGTATCAAGAGAGTAAAAAACAAGATAATGTATTAAATGCTATTGATGCTCTTATTCTAAAAGGTTATAATCTTCTTATACTTGCCAGAATTCCAGAGACGGAGGAAAATATCATGTTATGTGAGACGATGCTAAAATCAGTGATACAAGACCCTTTACCTGAAATTGAATGGAGAGAAGCAATGATTAGCTTTTTAAAAGGACATTTTTTGAGTTGGGTAAATGAGTTTGATAAAGCTTTAAAAGAACTTAAAAAAACTCTTAGATTTGTTGAAAAATATGAAAAGCTTTCCATATTATTGCCATTGGTTTTATCTTCGTCTGGATTGGTATATACAGCGAAAGGAGAATTAGATTTAGCATTAAATTCTCACAAAAAGAGTTTAAGTCATTCTAAAGGAAATTATATGATTATAAAAATAATGAATGCGACCTCTTATCATAATATAGGGGAAATCTACTTTCAGAAAGGTGAGATAGATCAGGCAATTGAGTATTATGAAAAAAGCCTTAAAATTTGGGAAAAGTTCACATCTCCAGTAGCAATTGGTAATGTGGGTGCCAGTTATGATGGTTTGATAAAAGTTTTTCTCTATAAAAGTTCTTCTGAGAGAGTAAATGAATATTTAAGCCACTTTCTAGACTATCTCAAAATAATAAATTTAGATGAAGATTTTTATTGGTATAAGTTTGCAAAAGCAAGGATATTGACATCAAGCTCCCGAACTCGAGATCGAGCTGAAGCTGAAAAAATGATAAAAGAATTTATTACGGAATATGACACTTTAATAAAATCGGGAACCTGGAGTGGAGGAAGTCCATACCCATGGTATTTATTAATCTGTGGTTTATATCTTAAAGAATTACGTTTAACCAATGATTTAGCAGTATTAAATGATATTAAACCATTTATAGCAAGACTACTTAAAGAATTAGAACACACTAATTCTTATACATTACAAGTTCAAACTTATCTACTTCAAGGGAAAATTTCATTACTTGATATGAATATGGGGGATGCGCGCCGACATTTAACCCAAGCTCAACGTATTGCTGAGGAACATAGCCTTCAGCTATTAGCTCGAGAAATTTCGGCAGAACATGAT
>JBHLOJ010000114.1:0-9672 GCA_048940605.1 Promethearchaeota archaeon | reverse complement strand
ACTTAGATCCTTTATTAAATGCATATTATGAATATCGTGGATGGGATAAAGAGACGGGGAAACCAACTAAGGAGAAATTAAAAGAATTAGGATTGGAGTGGGCAATTAAAGAGATATACTAAGTAATATTTTCAATATTCTATAAAAAGAGGGTGAAAATGGTGAGTGAAGAAAAGAAATTAACATATGCTGATAAACCTTGGTTAAAATCTTATGTCATAGGCCCATTTAAACTCAAACATACTATGGAACCCTACCCTAAAATAAATGTTTACAAGTTTCTTGAGGATAGTGTAGCAAATTATCCAGATAATATTGCTTGTGTTTATTTAGATGATGAAATTAGCTATAAAGATTTAAAGTTAAAAGTTGACAAATTAGCAAATACTCTTATTGATTTGGGTTTAAAAAAGGGGGACACTGTGGCGTCTGTCCTTCCTTCATGTCCTGAGTTCATTTTAATAGATTATGCAGCTATGAAAATGGGTGCAATACATGTACCATTAAGTATTTTACATAGAACCGATGAATTAGTGCATGAGTTAAAAGAAAGTAAAGCTAAAACGGTACTATGTTCCTACAGACGTCTTGAACGCATAGAAGAAACTAAAAATGAAGTTGAAATTGATAACATTATTTATACTCCGACAAAACTATTTCCTGATTACAATTTCCCTGAGATGAGAGAAATATCAGAAGAAGGATATTATTCATTGGACGAATTATTAGAAAAGTATGATCCACTTGAAGAGACAATTGAAGTAGATGCTGTAGAAGATATTGCTCTCCTACCTTTTACTGGTGGTACGACTGGCCTTCCAAAAGGTACAATGTTAACTCATTATAATATTACAACTAATGTTATTCAATTAATGCACTGGATGTTAGATCCTTTAAAGGTGGGAATTGTTGGAAAGGCAGCTATAGTAATTGCTGTTCCTATCTTTCATGCATATGGACATTTTGTAATACATTCATGTACTTCAATGGGATTAAAAATGTATTTAATGGATCCAAGAGATATGGTAAGAATTGCTGATGTTATAAAAAAGAATCGTCCTTTCATGGTTACAGGTGTTCCTGCTCATTATATGAGATTTATTAACTTAGATATTCCTAAAGCACCCATCTTTTATCTGTCTGGAGCAGCACCAATGCCTCCTGACCTTGCTGATCAATTTGAAAAAAAAACAGGTGTTCCAATGGGTGAAGGATATGGTGCAACAGAAACAGTTGCGGCTTCAACGGTAAATATTTCACCACTTTCTAAAGTTACAGGATTTATGGCATCTAAGAAGAATGGTATTGGTGTGCCTTTACCAGATACAGAAGTAAAAATAGTTGATCCTGAAACAGGAGAGGAAATACCTTTTGGTGAATCTGGTGAGATATGGGTTCGTGGACCGCAGGTAATGAAAGGATATTGGCCAACACCAGGTAACGGTTTAACTGACGATGGATGGCTCCCTATGGGGGATATCGGTAGAATGGATGAAGATGGTTATTTTTATATTGAAGATCGTATCAAAGACATGATTAACGTGTCAGGAAATAAGGTCTATTCTAGATTAATTGATGATATTTTACATGAACATCCCGCAGTGAGTGTTGCAGGTGTAATAGGAATTCCTGATTCAGAACGTCCTGGTAGTGAAAGAGTTAAAGCATTTATAACATTGAATAAAGAATATGAAAGTAAAATTACTGAACAGGATATAATCGATTATTTGAAGGATAAAGTCAAACCCTATGCTGTTCCTAAATATGTTGAATTCAGAGATGATTTACCTCTAACATTAGCAATGAAACTGTTTAAACGGAAACTTAGAACCGAAGAAATAGCAAAAATGAAAGAAAGAGGAGAGATTAAATAGAAATTACAGAATTTAAAAATTAGTCTTTTTATTACTCATTTTTTTTTACATAAAAACTAGAATATTTATAATACTCTTTACTAAATACATTAATACAAATTTGTAACCTATATATATAATAAGCGAAATAAACATACCTTAAGTGATAAAAATGAAATTTGGAACTCCAGAATGGGCAAAAGCCTATTGTAAAGCTATTAATGAAAATGAAAATTACAAGGATGCTGCTGGACCTGATGGTTTTCCTCCTGATGGTTGGGAAGGTGATTTTCTCTTTATTGTGGAGCCTTCAGGAAATTTGGATCATGAAATTCGGATGTTCGTAGGTCTTTATCATGGTGAATGTACAGGAGCAAGAGTACTAGCTGAGGGAGAAGAAGTGGAAACAGAATATGTGTATTCAGGTCCCTATGATGCATGGGTTCAAGTCTTAAAAAAGGAATTAGATCCAATACGTGGCTTACTTGCAGGCAAGTTTAAACTACAAGGTGATATGGCTAAAGTATTAAAAGCTACAAGAGCAGCACAAGAACTTGTCGTTTCCACAACTACAATTGACACTGAATTTTATTAAATTAGAAGAAACTTTATTTACTTTTTTTTCCTTTTTATTGTATCTAAACCATTTTTTGAAATGTAAGATGTCCGTTAACGAAAGGAACATTTTTAAACTAACAAAAAAACGTGTGTATTTCTTTGATTTAGATGGTACTATTTACTTAGGAAATAATTTGTTTAAAGGAGTTCCTGAATTAATTAAGGTATTGAGAACTAAGCAATTGGCTTTTTTTTTTCTTTCAAATAATTCAAGTTTGTCAACATCAGATTATCTCAAGAAATTAAATAAATATAATCTCAATATAACTAAAGATAATCTCATTTTGTCTCAACATCCAACTATAGATTATCTTAAAAAAAAAAATTATAGGAAAATCTTCTTGATAGGTACAAAGTCACTTAAAGAAGAATTCGAAAGCGAAGGATTCGAATTAACTGAGCAGGATCCTCAAATAATTGTTCTCGCTTTTGATAAAGAATTTACCTATGAACGGTTAGCAAAAGCAACTCAATTTCTTTTAAAAGAAGATTTTCCCTATATTGCAACTCATCTTGATAATAGATGTCCAACTGAAAATGGTTATATTCCAGATGCAGGTGGTATTGCAGCTTTATTAAATAAAGCAACAGAAAGAATGCCCAGGGTGTTTGGGAAACCAAATAAAGAAATGCTTCTATTTAAACTAAATCAGTTAGGAATATCACCTAAAGATGCAGTTCTTTTTGGTGATCGTCTTTATACAGATATTAAAATGGGAAAAAACGCAGGTATTACCACTTGTTGCGTATTATCTGGAGAAACAACTTTAGATATGATAAGGAATAGTGAAGATAAACCCGATTTTATTATAAGTGGAATTTGGGAGCTGTTAAATGAATTTAATAAAACTTGACTAACTTACGATAATTCAAATTTTCGTTTTTAGTAAGACTTTATTCACTTCCGTAATTACTATACTTTGTAAGTTATTATAATAAAAAATAAAAATATGAAATTCTGTTTTTAATTTATTAAAACTTGATGAATATAGAGATTTTGGTAATTAATAATGACAACTAGTGAAAAAGATAAGTTTATATATGACTTCACCGAAGGAAATAAAGATCTTAAGAATTTGCTTGGGGGAAAAGGTGCAAATCTAGCGGAAATGACTAATTTAGGGCTAAACATTCCACCTGGTTTTACAATAACGACTGAAGCTTGTTTACTTTATTTTCGGCAACCAGAAGAAGTGATGAAAAAGTTAAAACCAGATGTAATGAAGAATCTAAAAATCTTAGAAGAAAGAACCGGAAAAAAGTTTGGAGATATTAAAAACCCGTTATTAGTAAGCGTTAGATCTGGAGCCCCAATGAGTATGCCAGGGATGAATCCACTCGCAATTCGCGAAAACTCCTAAATGGATACCGTACTCAATTTGGGCTTAAATGATCAAAGTGTTTTAGGACTAGCTGAACAAACTAAGAATCCTCGTTTCGCATACGATTCTTACCGTAGATTTATCCAAATGTTCGGTGATGTTGTAATGGCTATAGGAGATGAGAAATTCGAAAGGATCTTAACAAAATATAAAAGATCTATAGGAAGAAATGCTCAAGATACCGATTTAAAGGTTGGAGATTTACAAAAAGTGATAGCTGATTATAAAGCATTGTATGAAAAAGAAATTGGCTCTGCTTTTCCCCAAGATCCGCTTAAACAATTGTTTCTTGCAATAGAAGCAGTATTCAAATCTTGGAATAATAGAAGAGCACTAACATATAGAAAAATTAATAATATTCCTGATTTTGGTACAGCAGTAAACATTCAAGCAATGGTGTTTGGTAATAAAGGAGATAATTCTGCTACGGGTGTTGCATTTACGAGAGATCCTTCTACCGGAGAAAATAAAAAGTTCGGCGAGTATTTAACCAATGCTCAAGGAGAAGACGTTGTTGCTGGGATTCGAACACCGAAAAAATTAGAGGTTATGAATGAAGAATTTCCAAAGATTTATACTCAATTATTAGATACAATGGATAAATTGGAAAAGCATTATAGGGACATGCAAGATATTGAATTTACAATCGAAGATGGAACATTAAATATTTTACAGACGCGAAATGGTAAGCGTACCCCTTCAGCAGCAGTAAAAATAGCGGTTGATATGGTTAAAGAACGGTTGATTACAAAAGAAGAAGCTATTATGAGTATGGATCCAAAAAAAGTTTCAAAATTATTATTTAAAAGTATAGATGACAATTCCATTATTCATGTCTTAGCCCATGGTATTAACGCTTCTCCTGGTGCTGTTTCCGGAATTGCTATTTTTGATCCTGATACAGCAGAAGAAGTAGCAAACCAAGGAGAAAAAGAGATTATTCTTTGTCGCCCACAGACAAAACCTGATGATGTTCATGGATTATATGCATCTAGTGGGGTTTTAACACAATTTGGTGGAAAAACCTCTCATGCAGCTGTCGTTGCCAGAGGTATGGGAAAACCTGCAGTTGTAGGTGCTTCAGATATAGAAATCGACGAAGAAAATAAAGAATTCAGGGTTGGAGATATGGTTGTTCAAGAAGGAGATTACATAACTATTGATGGGACTACCGGAAGAGTCATAGAAGGGAAGGTTCCACTAATCGAACCTGAAATTAAGGGAGAATTTTTAGAATTATTACAAATAGCAGATGAAATTAAAAAACTCGGTGTTAGAGCTAACGCAGATACCCCTGTCGATGCCCAAAAAGCATTAGAATTTGGAGCTGAAGGAATCGGACTCTGTCGAACAGAACATATGTTCATGGCACAAGATCGTTTGCCAACAGTTCAAAATATGATAATCGCAAGGACTAAAGAAGAACGGCAAGATGCTCTAAATAAAATTTTACCTTGGCAGAGACAGGATTTTTATGAAATTTTTAAAATAATGGAAGGTAAACCAGTAACAATTAGATTATTAGATCCACCATTACACGAATTTCTCCCCGAATTATCACTAGTTCAATTAGAGCGACAAGAACTCAAAATGACGAATGCCTTATCAAAATCGCTTCTTGACATCAGCCCTTTAGATGAAGAAATTACAAAAAAGAATAAGGTTATTAGCCTAATTAGGTCGCTCTCTGAGGAGAATCCCATGATGGGCTTAAGGGGCGTGCGTTTAGGTCTTGTTTGGCCTGAAATCAATGAGATGCAAGTAAAAGCAATATTTCAAGCTGCCTGTGAACTGAAGCGAGAAGGAATTGATGTTATTCCTGAAGTTATGATTCCCCTTGTTGGCATGCTTACTGAATTACAATATGTAAAAGCACAATTAATGCAGGTTGCTTTAGAAACTATTAAAGATTATGATGTGGAGCTTGATTATAAATTTGGAACCATGATAGAAATACCAAGAGCTGCTTTAACAGCTGACGAAATTGCTATTGAAGCTGAATTTTTCTCATTTGGTACTAATGACTTGACTCAGATGACCTATGGTTTTTCTCGTGATGACGCCGAAGGAAAGTTCTTACCTGTATATTTGAATAAGGAAATATTAGAAGAAAATCCATTTGAGATATTAGATCAAGATGGTGTTGGAAAACTAATGAAAATGGCAATTAAACTTGGAAAGAAGACTAGACCTGATTTAAAGACTGGTATATGCGGAGAACATGGTGGTGAACCAAGTTCAATCAAGTTTTCTCATTCGATTGGCTTGGATTATGTTTCTTGTTCTCCATTTAGAATTCCGGTTGCTCGAATCGCTGCTGCTCAAGCTGTTATTGAAAATAAGAAAAAATAATTGGCTTTTACACTAATTTCTTTAAATGTAATATCACATAGAAATGATAACATGTATATAGATTGTATTTAATGAATTCCGAAAAAGTTTTATCAAGTTATTTATTTACTACATTATAAATGTATCAGGTAAAGATTATATGCCTTTAACTTTAGATGAAAAAATTTCTTTACTTAAGGAAGTAGGAGAAGAAATTATTGATTTAGATGAATTAAGAGAATTAATTCAATGGAAGACTGACCATAACGAAGAAATCTATGCATATGATGGATTTGAACCTTCTGGTGTATTACATATTGGTCAAGGTCTTTTAAGAGCTATTAATGTTAACAAAATAACAAAAGCAGGAATTAAATTCAAATTTTTAGTTGCTGATTGGCACGCTGCAGCAAACCTAAAATTTGGTGGAGAATTAGAAGTAATCAAAAAAGTAGGAGACTTTTTGATTGAGACATGGAAAGTATGTAATATGGATCTTACCAATGTTGAATTTATTTATGCTTCTGACTTAGTTAAAGAACCACCATATTGGGAGTTAGTTTTGAAGATTGCGATTAATAGTTCTTTAAGTCGTGTAAAAAGATGTACTCAAATAATGGGTAGAAGTGAATCAGAAAATCTTGCTGCCTCACAAATTTTATATCCTTTAATGCAAGCAGCAGATATATTTTATCTTCCTGCAGATATATGTCAATTAGGAATGGATCAACGAAAGGTCAATATGTTAGCAAGAGAGGTTTCAAAAAAACTGAATAAACCAAAACCTGTTTCAATTCATCATCATATGTTAATGGGTTTATTTAAACCTCCTACAACAGATTTAAAAGGTGTAGATAGAACTATAGAGATTAAAATGTCAAAATCTGACCCAGATTCTGCCATTTTTATGTTAGATTCTCCTAATGATGTGAAGCGAAAGATAAATAAGGCGTATTGTCCCCCAAAACAAATTGTTGAGAATCCTGTCTTAGAGTATTGTAAATATATTATATTCGAACTTATTGATGAGTTTAGAGTCAAGAGACCTGAAAAATATGGTGGTAATGTTGAATATTCCACCTATGAGGAACTAGAAAAGGATTATCAGAAAGGAAAATTGAATCCTCCTGATTTAAAACCAGCAGTTATAGAATATTTAAATCAATTGCTTTCACCAGTAATAAAACATTTTAAAGAAGACCCAAAAGCACATGAATTATATGAGTTTGTTCAAGCAGAATATAAAAAATATAAGAATAACTAAAAAAAAAGATAGAGACCTTTAAATGTCAAATACTCACGTAATTGATATCTTTTTGAATCCAAATACTGTGGCGGTAATAGGCGCTTCAAAAAATCAGACGAAAGGGGGTTATCATATCATAGAAAATCTAATATCCAACAATTACAAAGGAAAAATTTTTCCTGTTAATCCATATTCAGATGGAGAAGTTATGGGTCTAGAATTCAAGAAATCTGTATTAGAAATTGAAGATGATGTTGATTTAGCAATTTTTTATAGCCCTAATAGTGTCGTGCCAGCCATCTTAAAAGAATGTATCAAGAAAAATATTAAAGGAGCTCTAATTGAAACAGCTGGTTTTGAGGAAGTTGGTGGAAGGGGACTTGAACTACGAGATAAAATTCTCGAGGTAACAGATAATTTTTCTAAGATTCGAGTTGTGGGTCCAAATTGTATGGGTCTCACAAAAATCAATGGAGATAGCGATAGTGAAGAGAAAGGTGGGTTTTTTTCAGGTTTTGGTGTTTTTCATAAATATCGACGAGGTAATATCGCAATTATAACTCAATCAGGTATGTTAAATGGAGGATATTTAAGGAATCTAATGCGAAACTATCCCGATTTTGGAATTAGATATTCATGTTCAATTGGTAATAAAATGGATATTAGTGAAATAGAATTTTTGGAGTATTTTCTTGATGATTCAACTGTAAATGTTATAGTTTTGTATCTTGAATCTTTTAAAGATCCTCGGAAATTTATTGAATTATGCAAGAAAATGAAAAAAATTCCTAATAAAACAATTATTCTATTAAAAGGTGGAACTACATCTTTAGGGCAAAAAGCATCTTTAAGTCATACTGGTTCGTTAGCGGAAAGTAATCAATTAGTCAATGCGATAATTAAGCAATCTGGTATAATTCAAGCAGAAAATTTGCATGATTTATTTCAATTCGCCAGAACCTTTTCGATGATATATAATTCAGGAAAGAAATTACCTAAATATGGTAATGTATCCATGATGGCAGGATCAGGTGGGGCTGGGACTATTTCTGCTGATCTAACAATGAAATATGGTTTAAATTTTCCAATTATGGATGATAAGACATATCAGGTTTTAAAGGATCTTTATCCAGAATGGATGCCCCCAAATCGATTCGCTCTTTTAGATTTATTTCCAACTTTTGAAAAAGCTAGGATGAACAACGCTAGTCAAAGCGAGGTTATGACAAAAATTTGGAAAACAGTTTTAAATGATCCTAATGTTGAAGGAGTTTTCAATATGATGTTAGTATCCAAACAATTTAGTAATAGATATGACGTTAATGAAATGACTCAATTTAAAACAGATAAAATAGTATTTATGTGGATGGTTGGTGATATAAACGGAGTACAGGGCATGACAAAAATATTTAATGAAAATAATATACCTGTCTTTCCATCAATGGAAGAGATGATAAAAAATTTTTCAATATTAGTCCAAGAATCAAGAAATAAAAATAGGAAGTAAATTAGACATATCATGGTTAGAATATTATGTATAGGAGATTCTCATATCCCTAATCGCGCTAAAGAGATTCCTGAGAAAATATATGACAAATTAAATAATTTAACTAAAGATGGTCTTTATGACTTTACTTTCTTCACCGGGGATATTATTAAATTCCCAGAATTATTAGATTTCTTAAATCTAAAGACGATTAAAAATTTATTCATAGTAATGGGAAACATGGATTACTACTATGGTAATCGAGATGCACCCATGCATCAAAAATTGGAAGTTCCATTTGAAAATAATGGAAAAATAATATTAGGGTTGACTCATGGAGCACAGATAAGCCCAAGAGGAGACCATTCTCAGTTAGAAACTCTTGCTATAGAAAAAAAGTATGATATATTGGTTTCAGGTCACACACATAAAGAAGAAATTTTCCTTACTGAAAAAGGAATTCTGTTAATAAATCCGGGAAGTGTTACGGGTGCATGGTCATTCGTAGCAAGTGGTATTCCTTCTTTTATTGAATTAAATATAAATGAATCAACAAAAGAAATAGTTCTAGATCTTATTCAAATTGATAAACATTCAAGAGAAATCATTACTTCAAAAAGCAATTATTTCTATCAAAATAATCGAATTACAAATACTTTAATCTAAAACAAGGATCTTGGAAAGTTTCAAAAGTTTTCCTAAATTCCTCTTTCCATTTGAGCCTTTTGAAAATCTTAATTTTCTTTGACCATAACT
>JBHLOJ010000113.1:0-9833 GCA_048940605.1 Promethearchaeota archaeon | reverse complement strand
ATATTAAGAAAATCGAAGAGATCATGTTGGTCTTGGATCATGGATAGGTATGATCCATTCATTTAAAAAAAAATTGACAAACAGATTTGTCAAAATAACAAAAATTTCTCTTATCAGATTTCTTAAATTACATTTAACTCATTATTTAATCGGAAGATAGCAATAAAAAGTAATTATAATTACATTTGGGTAATTTTTTGTTCAAAATTTAAAATGAAAGATTTTATTATAAAAAATAATTGGTGATGTTTTAAAAAGGTGGATTCAATGTCTGAAGGACAGACCAAGGTTAGGATAGGAGTATATATCTGTAGATGAGGAGTAAACATTGGTGCTAGCATTGATTGTGATGTAGTTAGAAATTATGTTGAACTTCTCACTGATGTCATGATTGTTAGAGTAAATGATTTTACTTGCAGTGATCCAGGACAAAAGCTTATTAAAAACGATATTTTAGATTTGGATTTAAATCGGATTGTTGTTGCTGCTTGTACACCAAAAATTCATGAATCCACCTATCGAGCAGTATTAATTGAAGCTGGACTAAGCCCTTATTATTTTCAAATGGTTAATTTACGTGAACAATGCTCATTTATTCACTCAGATGATAAAAAAAGTGCTACTAAAAAGGCTATAAGATTAATACAATCAGGAATAAATCGCGCACGGGAATTAGAAATTATCCCTTCTAAAAAAATATCGGTAGAAAGAGCTGTTTTAGTTATTGGTGCTGGAATTGCTGGGATGAATGCTGCTTTAGATTTAGCAAACCAAGGCATTCCTGTATACTTGGTTGAAAAAGAAGCCACAATTGGTGGAAAGATGGCACAATTAGATAGAATTTACCCCACCGATGATTGTGGAATATGAGTGCTTGCACCCATCATGGTAAGTACTTCAAAGCACCCAAATATAGAATTATTTGTATATAGTGAAATCATTGAATTTAATGGTGTACCTGGTAATTATAATGTTAAAATACAAAAAAAATCCCGTTATATTAATGAAAAGAAATGCTCTGGTTGCGGATTATGTACATTAAAGTGTCCAATAAAAGTGCCTAACGAATTCAATAGAGGGTTTGGCGAAAGAAGCGCCATTTACATACCTTTTCCACAAGCTGTCCCAAAAATTGCTTTAATTGATAAGGATGTCTGTATAGAATGTAAAAACTGTTTAAAAAGCTGTCCAGCAGAAGCTATCGAATTTGAACAAGAACCTGAGTTCATAGATCTAACAGTTGGAGCAGTCATTGTTGCTACTGGATGGGATGAATATCCAATTATGAAATATAACGATTATAAATATGGTATTTATCCCAATGTAATTACACAATTAGAGTTAGAACGTAATTTAAGCCCAATTGGCCCAACAGGCGGTCATCTTTATAGAATTTCTGATGGTAAAACCCCAAGAACAGTAGCTATGATTCAATGTGTTGGTTCAAGAACATTAAAAGGGAATCCTTATTGTTCTGTAGTTTGTTGTAGTGTTGCACTTAAAAACGCTCAACTACTAAAAAAAGAATATCCGGAAATGGATATTGTCATTTTTTACATAGATGTTAGAGCATGGGATAAAGGGAATGAAGAATATTATAGAAAAGCTAGAGAAGCAGGTATAATGATGGTTCGGGGAAAAGTAGGAGACATAAGAGAAGATCCAGAAACAAAAAAGCTAAAAATTCGGGCATCTTCAACTTTAACTGGTGATTATATTACCTTGAATGCGGATTTAGTTGTATTATCAACAGGCATGGTACCTTCCAAAAATTCAGCAAAAATTATTGATATTTTAGGATTAAGTAAGGATACGAATGGGTTTTTAAGTGAGATTCATGGATGTCTAAAACCTCAAGAGACAAATAATATGGGGATTTATATATGTGGATGTGCTACTGGACCCAAAAATATCCCTTATTCAGTATCAACAGCATTAGCCGCGGCTAGTAAGGCATCAACATTACTTTCCAAAGATAAAATAATTCAAGAATTAATAATTGCTGAAATAGATAAAACTCTGTGTATGGGTTGTCATAGATGTGAAAAACTCTGTAATTATAAAGCGATCACAGTAAATATAGAAGGCATTGCGGAAGTAGATGATTTAAAATGTAAAGGTTGTGGTGTTTGTGTTTCATCCTGTCCCGCTCGAGCAATCGATCTCAAATATTATAGAGAAAAACAATTTATCGAAGAAATAAAAGGGATATGTAGTACTGAAATTGAATATAAGGAGGAATATATCGAATCTGTTGAAATTGTAATGAAAGAGATTGAAGCATTAGCTCCTCACAAAATGTAAACCGAAAAAGAATGATCCTTTCAAAAAAATTGTGGTTGAAAGGGAACTAACCTATAGCCAAGGTTTTCGGGATAATAATTTATCTAGATTTAGAGTTTGTTTTCATAGAAATATTTATCTAATTTTAGTGTTTTGATAATCAGTCTAAATTAAATTATAAATATCTCCATTAGCATTCTAAAGAATTTGAGATTTTCTATTATAAGTGTGAGTTTAATTATTATTATGACTTTAATTATTATTTTGTTTTATTTTTTTGTTAAAAAAATTGATAATTTTATTTTTCATATCATATCTCTTAATATGCAGGAAACATGATTTTTACCATCTTAATATCATAAAATAAAAGTTCACTAAAAATTTGAATTGACAATAAAGTTTGTCAAATCCAATAAAATTTTTGTTATCAGATTCTTTAAATTCTGAGTTTATGTTTATTTAATTGGAATAGTTAGACTTATTTAATATGAGGTGAGAATTAAGATGGAAGTTTTGGAAATAAAGCCTGTTAGAAATAAAGAGGTTATCGCATATCTGGTAAAATTTTCTAATATTAAGTCAAAACCTGATGCAAATGTAAATTTAATTGAGTTTTTAAGCAAGAGAAATATTAAGTTTGCCACTATTAATTTAGAAAACGAGAATCTAAGAAGTCTTAATAAATCATCCTTAGCAAAAATATTGGAAAAACATAAAATTCCTTATTATACTGTAGATATCCCAGAATATGCAATGGGTTATCTTATGGCTGAAATACTAGAAAAAGAGGATCAAGTAAATGATTTAACAGAAGAATTTCTTAGGATGAGCAATAAAAATTCTATAAAGGGTTTGAATTTAAAATCTTGGATAGAGGTTCTTAAGGATGAGATCGATGATAAGAAATTAATTTTACAATTAAAGTTAAGACCAGAATGGATTGTTAAGAAAATTCTAGATATAATAAGACCTACAAAGACTAATAAAATCACTTTCGTTCATTTTGCTCAAGATAACATATTTAATGAAACTATGACCCTTTTAAAAGATTTAGATATAGAAGTAAAAGTTTACGATCAAAAGAAAGATGATTTTACTCAATATTTAATTAAAAGTGAGGAGGTATTAGACCAATGGAAGTATTAGAAATAAAACCTTTAAAGAAAAAAAATTTAAAATTGGTGTTAATAGAAAGTGAATTTTCAATAGATTGGTGGTTTGAGGCCCCAGCACAGAAGAAACATGATTTAGTTTGGAATTTAAATCTAGTTTCGAAGGAATATCTTAAACTAATTGAGGAACTTATAGTAAAATATAATCCAACTTTCGCTGTAGAAGAGAAGGGTAGTCGTTGGGATGATACGATATCTCCTGAAGATCCTATTCAGACAATATTTAGAAAACATGGGATTCCCTATAAAATGGTTGATATTTCAGAAAACGCAGAATATTATCTCTCTTCAAATTTAGCTTCTCAAAGGGAATTTTTAAAGAATTTAACAAAATCGATTAAAAATAATCAGAAGGATGAAAGGCATAAGGATGAATATACATTTTTAAGACTTGTATTATGGAAGGAATATTTACAACAAGAATATGATACGCAAGAAGATGAGATAAGATATAAAGTTCGAGAAGCTTGGATGATGATGAAGATTCTTAAAATAGCAAAAGAATTGGGAGATAGAAAACTAAATGCATTGTTCATCTGTGATCCTAGACATTTCCCAGGCATTACTCAATTAGCAGAAGAATTGGGTATAGAAACTGAAGAAATAAAAATTAAACGTTTAACTAAGGTTGTAAATAATCCTGGTACAGAATTGATAGAAAGCATAATTGGAAAATCTATCCTTGAATTAACCCCAATTAAAGTGAAAAAGAAAGAATCATTAGAAAAAATATGTTATTTCTTTGATACTGATGATAACGCTTCTCCATTCGATATAAATATGGCCTATGACGCAGGTTTTGATGTAGTTATCCCGATTAGTAAGATGACTGCTGATCAAGTACCAAAACTTGTACAAGATGCAATTTTTTCACGTAAACCGAAAGCTCCTACAACTTTTTTTATTGGCGGATCTAATGTCAAAGAAGGAAAAAAAATTGCTAAAAAAGTTATAAAGTCGTTGGTACCCCCTTTTGAATGCCCTGTAATAATAGATCCTCGTGGTTCACACACCACAGCTTCTGCTGTAGTTGCTAAAACTATTGAAGTTGCTAAAGAACATGATTTATATGATCTAAAAGGTAAAAAAGTAGTTATTTTAGGATCTGGTCCCGTTGGAAGAATAGCAGCTATCATCGCTTCAAAATTAAATTGTAAACCATATTTAATTGAAACTTGGGAAAGATCGAGCGAAGAATTTGTAAAGAATCTAGCAAGAGAATTAACGGAAGAAGCTGGAGAAAATTCAACTGAAATCCATGGTGTTTTTGCGCCTAATGATGAAAAAAAATTAGAAATAATTAAAGATGCAGATATTTTATGGAGTCTAGCTGCTGCAGGAATACAAATTTTATCAAAAGAATTAATGGTTAAATTAAAAAACAAAATTGTGATAGATATAAATTTAGTTCCACCCTATGGTATTGAAGGTTTGAAGCCAAAAGATAATAATAAAGAAATTTACCCATCAATATTCGGAACAGGGGCATTAGCTTTAGGACGTTTGAAATCCAATATTGAAGCAAATATACTTAAGGAAGCATCAATAACTAAAGGAAAAAAAGTTTTTAATTATAACTGTGCTTTTGAACAAGCAAAGAAAATACTATTTGGGAGTAAAATAGAAATTACTCATTAATTTTTTTTTTATTTTCTTAAATTTGAAATTGAAATTAAGAAAGAAGGTTAAAGTTATTTCTTTTCTCTTATGTTATTCTTTGATATTAAAATTTATTTTATGAGACATCTTAAAAATATCAATAAAACTTGAAACATCCATCTGCGGTTTAACTCCTTCAATTGTCTTAATCTTTTCGTTAATAAATCTCCAGAGAGTTTTCTCATCTTTTGCGATTAAACGTACAACAATATCATGATCACCTGTTGTTGTAGCAATTAATTGGACTTCATTAAAAGTAGCAATTTTTTTAGCAACTTCATCCATTTTTAAAGGATCTACAGAAAGACCTAAGATTGCAATAGTATCATATCCCGCTTTCATTGGATTTATAATAGTATCTTCTTTTTTTATTATACCATCATCTATCATTTTTTGAACTCTGTTATGGACACTACTGGCAGCCATGTTGACTTTTTTGCCTAGATCCTTATATGAGATATGAAAATTATTTTGTAGGATGTTTAAGATCTTTTTATCAATATCGTCCATTTTAGCCACATTGAATAATAGGTAATTTTTTATATATAATTTGGTATTATATTCTTTTAAATGTTCTTTTTTTAAATTCTATACATTTAATAATGATAAGAACCGAATTATTAGAAATCATACATACTCCCATCCACCTTTTTAGGCAAAATTAAAATGCATCTTCTATCATATTAACGGTTAGACTTTTTTTCTTTTTTGATTATTTCTTTTAGGATATTTAAACTGGTTTGATCAACTTCTACAAAATTATTAGAAAATATTAGAGAGGGCCCTTTATTCAGATTTTTTTTAACATAGATCTTATCAATTTTAAAGGAAACAAGCCATTCAGAAATTAATAATCCTTTTCTTTTTTCTTCAGATGCAAATTTATTTACTACCAGTTCAAATTTTAGCATATCACCGTCCTTGAATTCTAAAAGCCCAAAATGTGGACTTTTCCCAAAATCTTCAGAAATTATCGAATCATATCCTTGATTTTTCTCTAAGGGAACCGCTATTTTGTGGATTAACTTCTCCTCACTATTAATAATAATTAAAATTTTAAAAATAATAGGGAACCTTGTCTTTATATCATTTCTCACTTTGTTCTTTAATGTTTCGATCTGAGATAAAGGGAAATTTTTGTCTAAATTAATTTCTAATTCTAAAAAGATATATTTTCCATAAGCTCTTAATTCTAAATTTTCAATTTTTTTTATTTTTGGAATTCTTTCGATTAAATCATATAGTTCTTTTCTATTATCAAAATCTATAATCGCATCAAGTAAAACTTTTGTAGATTTGAGAAAGAGGTCATAACCTCCTTTAATTATAAAAAAAGCAATAAAAAGACCGATAATAGAATCTAGTATGTATATGTTGAATGAAATTCCGATAAAACTAACAATTACTGAGAGGGAAATAAAAAGATCATATGTTTTTTCTTTTGCTTCAGATTCAATAATAGGAGATCCTAATTTTTTATTAATTTTCTTTAAATAAATGATAATTAAAAATGAACTAAGTAAAGAGATAAAAAGAAATACGAAAATGTATGGTGAAAAATATAGTAAACTAGCATTTTCTTTAAATATTTTTAAGATATTCAAAAAAGATCGGTAAATAATCATAAAAGCAGTAAAAAAAATAAAAAAAGAGATTATTAGACTAATTATATTTTCTAATTTGTAATAACCATAAGGAAATCTTTCATTTGGTTTTTTTTTAGCAAAAGAAATACCAATTATGGCGACAGAGTATAATACTATGTCGGTCATACTGTCAAATGCATCTGCTTGAAGTGATACACTTTTTGTTAGAAAACTAAAGATTAACTTAAGGATTAAAAGTGCAATGTTAAAAATTAAAAGAAGAAGATTTACAAAAATTGATTTTTCATAAAACTGAAATGATTCTGTAGTTTCATCTTTAAGATTGTGCTGAGAAGACATCAAATAATTCCTCTCTTAATCTTCAATTAAATGAGCATTGGGTTCTTTGAGTAGATGTATCTTTCCTTGAGTAAACAAATCTATGCATTGCTTAATGTTTAAATCCTTTTCCAATGCTTGAAAAATTTTAACATTTTCAAAAGATAAAGCCTTATACGCTTTTGAACCTATAAATCTAACAATTACGTCTGAAACTCTATTTTCTTTAATAATATTTGCCACAAATATTCCTAAATTACCAAACGCTTTATCCTTTTGGATTGGAATGACTTTAACAGCTTCAATATTTTCTTTTTCTATAGTAACTATCGTGAGATTATCACATCTACCAAAACGTAAACTCAATGTTTCATTTAATCCTCCTTCTCCTTCAGAGGGTAAAGCTATAACGGGCATGGTTTCTATAGTAGTAAGTTCATATATGTTCTAAGATATATTAGTTATTCTGTTATTAAAACCTATTGAATGATTTTCTAAATTTCATTCTCCTTCATTTCCGTTTAATATCTTGAAATTGAAAGTATAAATTTTTCAATTAAATATAGAACAGTTCCTATCTAGATAGTACTTCTCTTTAAAGACCAGAAACTCTCCAATCCAAAGAATTTCGTAATTTGGTAAATGATTTTAATTTACCAAGTTATTATAAACGCTTAAATATTAAAACGTACCCACATTTTTTTTTCTTAATTCCCAACCTCATATTTACCCTTTATCATACTTTTTTCAATTAATATTTTTAATAAATTGATAAATTCATAATTTTCCTTAATATGAGGTTAAAAAGACATCATCCACAAGGGAAAATTTTTCAACTTTTATTTCTGGTTGAGAAAATTCTTTTTCAATTAAGGGGATTTTAATAACAATTTTAAAATCATTTAAAAACAAATTATTATAGAGTTGACTGGTATCCTTATCAAAATCTATAAAACCTTGAATATTATCTCCTTCATCTTTAATATTTACATTAATAGGCATTGGTAAGTTTACCACTCTTTTTTCTAAATTATTATTCAATGTTTTATCACGCAAAATAGATTATTTAAATATTCGGATGATATTTTATAAGTGATATTTTTTAGTGAACTATATTTGGTTAAAATATTGATTATCGTATAAGATTAGGCAGACCGATTTCTAGAGCGTAGAATATTGTATATTAAAATTTTGTCATGAAAATTTAGAGAGATCATCGATAGTTAGTCAAAGTTTTAGATTAACTGCTCTTTTACAATTTTGAGGAATGGATCTAAAGAAATATAAGGGGAAACGTCTTGTAATTTATGATTTTGTATTAAACCTAATAAATTAGGATCCATTCCAAAAGATACACCTAAAAGTTGAGTGACATAAATTACAGGAATATTGAAGGTATCTCCAATAATATCCTCAAAAAAATTATTTACCTCAATTTGTCCTAGATCTAATTGCATATGACAAAAAGGGCAACAGTCAACTATAATATCCACCTCTGCATCTCTCATATTTTCAAGTTTTTCGCGAGTAAAATCTGCTGCAACTTCTTTCACTGCCGATCTTAAAGCTCCACCTGCACCACAACACATATATTTATCCTTATAATCAATACTCTTAGCTCCAGTTATTTCAACAATTTCATCAAGAAATCGAGGTTCTTCATATTCACCACCCCAAGGACGTTTATTAGTTGGCTTTAGAATATGACATCCGTAATGAACTCCCACCTTTAGATCTTTGAATTTATATCTTATATGATCTCTTATATAATCTAATCCCATATCAAGATAAAAAACCTCAATAATATGTTCGGGTTTGATTTTACCCTTATAAACATGCCCCGTTTTAGCAAGATATCTGTTGATTTCTTTTTTTTTTTCATATTCATGTTCAAGATCATACCATACATCTCTGAGAGTCCCATAACAGCCATTACAACCAGTAATTGGGTTTACTCCAAGTTCTTCAGCAATAGAAAGATTTCGAGCAGCAATGACATACCAAGTTGGTATATGAAAAGCTCTAAAAACTCCTGGAGCTGGACAACATGAGGCGCCGGGTAAATCTATAAGCTCAACACCAAGGTAATTGAAAACATTCCTTATTGAGACTTCAATCATAGGATAACGATTTGGGATTTTGTCTAGAATCGATTCGATATCTAGTTTACACACCCTAAAAAGAATCCATATTTCCACACATACTTGCTTTTTTTATTCGTAATATCTTCTCTTCTTTAGTTTTTTTTATTTTTCTAAATTTCTTATTAATCTTTTTTTGATCACTTTTCTAATTGAATATCTGGTATTATCTTCACAATTGAATTTTTATCGATGTTTATATCGTAAGTATAAAATTATTCTCTAATTGAATAATAAAAATATATTATTTAAATGCGCCGAATGATATTCAATAAAAAGAGAAATAGGAATTATATAAGATTTAATGAATATATGATTTAAATACGATATAATTGAAATAAATGAGATTGAACTTTATTCAAAAAACTTAAATAAAAACATTGCTATACGTGAATTATGAATAATAATTCAAAATATTTATTAAACTAAGGTTAAAAAAGTTGAAAAGCTATAAAGAAATAATTCATGATGATACTTTTAAAATAGATGATAACTATTTTATTGATACTAAAGTAGTAAAAATGTGTTGGGGTTGCGAAACGAAACATAAGTCAGGTTATATGGTTTGGGACGCTACTAAATTGCGTAGGATTTTTTTGTGTAAAGAATGTTTTGCAAGATTGGGAGATTAATTTGAAATATCTTTTATAGAC
>JBHLOJ010000210.1:0-2551 GCA_048940605.1 Promethearchaeota archaeon | reverse complement strand
AGGGACTGCTTGGGCAAAAGCAATATCAATTACTTTTCTTGCAGATAAGTGCTCATCAAAATAATTACTTATATATACAGGACATACATCCGTACAAGTACCACAGCCGGTACATTTATCTTCATCGACAAATCTAGCTTTCCTTCTAACCTTGACTTCAAAATTACCGATATAACCATCTATTTTATCAACTTCACTGTAAGAAAGGATTTCTATATTTGGATGACGATTAGCTTCAAGCATCTTTGGACCCAAGATTCATATAGAACAATCATCAGTTGGAAACGTTCTATCAAGCTGTGACATACGACCACCAATTGTAGTATTTTTTTCTACTAAATATACTTTATAACCTGCGTCTCCTAAGTCTATGGCAGTAGATAATCCTGCAATACCCCCACCAACTACTAAGGCTGCTGGTTCTACAGGAACAGTTTTTGTTGGTACATCCTCTAATAATTTAGATCTTGCTATTCCGGCTTTAATTAATTCGATTGCTTTCAATGTGGCTCTTTCTCGGACTTCTGGAGCCTGATGTACAAATGAGCAATGTTCTCTAATGTTTACAAATTCCAAATACCTTGGTGGTAATCCCATCTCCGTTAAAATTGCATGAAATACTGGTTGATGAGTCTTTGGAGTGCATGCTGCTACTAAAACTCGATTAAATTTCCGTTCTTCGTGTTTTTCTTTGATTACAGATGATCCACCTTCAGTACATAATGAAAGATATGGATAAGCCCAAACATTGTCTAATTTACTTATTTCTTCGACGATTTTAGGGATATCTAAGATTCCTGCTATATTAATACCTCAGTGACACACGAACACACCTATTCTTGGTTGATCTTCTTCGTTTACATTTTCATTGGTCTGTTTCTCAGACAATTTAATTCACCTTTGTTAATCCTAACCTCCTAAGTTTTAAAGATTAACCATATTTTCTCTCTTAGTTCTTTAGTAATTCTAAGAAATGAATTATGATAAAGTAAATAGTTTATATTATTAAAATTAAATTATTATGAAATTTTAATTCAATTCTTCTAATATCTGATAATTTAATTGAAGTTTCTTTTTTAATATCACTCATTTCGACTAAAGTGACTAATTTTGATACAGTTTTCTTTTCAAATTATTGATTATCGAAATTTCGGAAAAAAAAAAAACTAATTTGGATAAAAAAAGGAGATTTTGTTTTTTCATTTCATCTATAATCCTACAATATAAATCTGTTCTAAAATATATGGAATTTTTCAACAGATAGATGACAAAAAAAATAAATAGAATTTCATAATGCATTATAGAAAGCTTCAATAGGTCTTGTACTTCGTGAATCTCCAGTGAAAGTTGATACCATTTTATTCATAACATAAGCAATACTTACTTTTGCATCGAGATCCATTATACTAACTGAACCACCCCATTTATCTCCATTCCGATGAAGAAGTACACGAAAAGTCGCAAAAAAAGTACCAGGATTATTATATAAGTGATATACTGATGCCTGAATTAGTAAAGGTATAGTATCAAATAAAAATAAAAAGAATTAAAAAAATTAAGCTTCTGTTTCTTTTAAAATATCCCCAAAGAGTCTTTTTACTGCATCAATCCGCTTTTCTTCTCCTATTTGCTCGACATCCTTTAACGAAATAGCTTCCTTT
The DNA here is from genome assembly GCA_048940605.1 of Promethearchaeota archaeon. Lineage (GTDB taxonomy): Archaea > Asgardarchaeota > Lokiarchaeia > Sigyniarchaeales > SOKP01 > Loki-b32. The sequence goes on along the minus strand of JBHLOJ010000210.1, from coordinate 890 downwards.
GGACATACATCAATGCATGCAGGGTATTTTTCCCCTCGTTCTTCATTTATGTAATCATCTTTCATAGTTTCGCAAAGGTCACAAATAAGAGCTTTTTGAGTTTGAATGTGTAAATTTAGAACACCAAAATCACATGCTCTGATACAAAAGGCGCATCCATTACATTTATCGTCATCAACGATAATCGAACCAGTTTTCTTATCCTGTTCTAGCGCTTTTTCTGGACAAGCACGAACACATGGAGCATCATCGCATTTTTGACACGCTAAAGCGACATTTAGAATGGGTTCAATTCTCACTCTATGGATTCTAGTGTTTATTGGATTAAACTCGCCATCATGCACGAATGAGCACACAGATTCGCATGTTTCACATCCAGTACATAAGTTTGGATCTACGATAATAAACTGATGGACTACTCCGCCTCTCTTCTTGGTTGTTTTTGACATTTACTTTTTACCTCCAGAAGGGGTTAATTTACCAATAACAAAGTCCAATCCAAGTCTTTTTAGAGTTTCATCAGTTGGGATTCCTGTTTTAGTATCCCAACCACGAGCCTCAAAATATCCGCTCAGGAGTTTTTGATATCCATCTTCCTTTAAGACTACTCCTTTAGCCGGCCCTCTTGTATGAGGTTGCTTAAAAAATCTTTCTGGTGGTCGTTCATCATTTCTAGTCCATCCTTCTCTTATATTAAAGCATTTCGAAAGGTTTACAATTGCTTCTCCTCTATCTTGGATAAATTTATCAGTTACTGGAATACCTGTAACAAGTTCAAAAACCTTTGCCATCTCCGTATCATTTTCATAGATACCCCGGGTAAATTTACATACAATATAGGAATCAATAATAGCATAAATATCTTCTAATTTTTTAATTGCGTCCCCTCT
>JBHLOJ010000112.1:0-10341 GCA_048940605.1 Promethearchaeota archaeon | reverse complement strand
GCTGAAGCATAACTGATGCCACCCATAGCAATCTTTGTCGTTTCCTCTCTAGGTGTTGTATTTACTATTGCGTCTATTAAAATTTGAATCGGATTCTGTCCTGTAGTTAACTCAATTAAAACAAATGCATTTTTTATGTTACTTAATAATTTTCCTTTCTTACCAGAATTATATGAACTCTTGTGTCCTTTAATTCTACTTCCAATAAATCCTGGAGAGAGTAATCTATTTGTAAATCGTTCAAGAATTGATACCTTGGAGGATTTCCAAAATCTTCTATGCTCATGTCTTCCAGCAGAATGAGGGATTATTATAGGTTTCAGGTTAATGTAATTCTCAAGCGCCCGATCTCTAACTTTGACATCCTCAAAAGACCATCTATTAAAAAGTTTAATTTCTGTTTTGGTTTTGCTCATATTTTTTTTTACTCCTTTAATTTAAACTTACAGTGTAAGCTTATCTAAGCGGTTTCTCCTTTTTCCCGCTAAGTAGTGCTTCTAGGCTTACTCCATTAACTTTGACAACTTTATAACGTACTCCTGGGAGATCACCAATACTTCTTCCTTTTGCTCCACCGATTCCCTCAACTATAACTCTGTCGTGTTCTTCAATGAAATTAAGTGCCCCATCCCCTGGAAGAAATGCAGTTACTCCTTTACCATTTTTTTTCAATTGAACTCTCACGCACTTTCTAATAGCTGAATTAGGCTGTTTACTCTCTCGACCGACCTTTTGAAGTACTATCCCTAGAGCTTGACAACTCCCTTCTAAAGGGTCAACTTTTTGCTTTAGTTTTAATTTCCTTCGTTTATACTTAGTTTTTGACCATTTATACTTTTTTCTATTCGTTTGAAGCTTTCTTGCAGCATATAGACCTTTTGGCAAATTTTACACCAAATTTTAAAATATATATTGAGGAAAAATATATCCTAGAACTTAAAATTTATGTATATGAAGTACTACCACACTATTTCTGATGTAAATTCACCAAGAGGAAAGGATAGTAAAATTATACTACTCTTAGATCAAGACTTTTTATAGCATTATAACAAATATCTATGCACCCATTTAAATTTTCAACAGAGCATAATTTAGGTATATCATGTTTAGAATGTATATATTTTGAATCATTTTTTGAGGAAAAACAGGTTACTTGAAAACCTTTTTTCTCTGCTTTTTTTGTATAAACCTTAAAAACTAAATGATCACTTCCAGTTCCCAATGCTAATTTTACTTTCTTAGGGGGGATTTTATGTTGTATATCTGAAGCTTTTAAGACATCATTCAGATTTTCATTCATTTTTTTTTTCTTAAATAATCCAACTTCATCGATTAAACTTACATAAGTACCTACCATGTCGATGTTAATATTGTATGATTTATTTAAATCATAATTGTTATCTAATTCTTCAAAATGTTTAAAACAGTATTGTTTTGAGCCCCAAAGTCCCATCTCTTCCGCTCCACACCACAAAAAGATTACATCGATTTTGTTGAGAGGATCTTTTTTAAGTAGTTTTGCTAATTCTATTAAAATGGCAACACCAGAAGCATTATCAACTGAACCTAAAGACTCATTTGTCTGTTTCATAAATAAAAATATAAAAATTTCCAATAGTAGAATAATCCCTATAATAAGAGCCATGTTCCTTATAAATATATATATATAATCAATCTGAATTGCTGTAAAAAGTGCTAATATTGACCAGATTGAAAGAATAATGTTAATAAGAAGAGATGAGAGAAGTAGGGCTAATGTCGAAAGAAGTATTGGTTTTCTTATTTTGTATGGAATATTTAATGATGTTGAATCATAATGAGCTGAAAAAATTATAACAGGTCTTTTTGGATATAAATCTTTAGCTTGAATAGATGCTATGATATTTTTTGACTTTGTTCTCTTACCTATATAGATATTTCTAGTATGATCAAAAAGATATTTTCCCACTAATATAAATATAATAAAAAAGAGACCATAAAGAGGAAGAATTATCCATGTATGACTTGGATATAATATGAGTATTTCACTTGTTAAAAATATAATAAAGATCAATAGCAGAATCAAATGCCTTATTCTTATGAAAGTTTTAGCCCACTCAAAAGACTCTACTTTAGTTTCAACTCCTTCATGATCCAGTTGTTTCCGGATGTAATTTATAGCTTTTGTTTCACCCTCAGTCGATGCATTCCGAGTAAAACCTAATGATTTAACATGGTTGAGAGCAGCTTGCTCATCATACATTTTTATATTCGAAATAATAATCACACCATTTGCAATATTATGGTTAAATAATGGTTAATCATTAGGCAGTATTTTAAAATAATAAGATTCAAATATTTTTTGTATTGATAATTACATTATCAACTTCAAAATACCTTAGAACAAGTTCTTTGATTTTTCTTATCATCGATCCCTCTTTACCGATCGCTTTTCCACGATCCTGAGGTCTTACAGTTATAATAACTGTTTTCTTTAAATTTCTGCTCTCCTTTATTTCAATATTTTGAACAACAATAGAATTTTTAGTGGTTTGTAAAATATTTTGAATAAATTTATTAAGATTTTCTGAAAACGCTATTACATCAATTTTTTTATTAAGTTTTGATTTTAAATCTTTAACGTGTTCGCCTGCCTTCCCAATTGCTTTTCCTACATCTTCATCTTTTACAAGAAAGACAATAGCTTCAGAATTATTTTCCGGATTTCGAAATATCAGACAATCCTTTATAATCGCCCCTGAAATATTATTAAACAACGAGATAAGTTCCATTGCTTCTCTATCAATCTTAATATTCTTCTTTAACATAAATAAAATCCATATTATGTAATTCTTATTATCTAGTCTTTAAGACTAAGAGATCAGAATCTCCCTCATGAACAACTCCAATAACAGAGATCATGTAAGGTTTTGCACATGCTAATCCAAGGTCCCAAGAGGATCCTTTATACTTATGAATATACATTTTATCCTTCATCAGGGATTTGTAATAGTTTAATTGATTTACCAATTCTTGGGGACAATTGTTTGCTATAATTAATAGTTTGAAGGGGTCTCCTCTAAGATGTTTTATTACATTATTTTTCCCATATACAATTTTACCAGTTTTATATGCTACTCTAATATTTGTATCGATATCAAATTCCTTCTTTTTCTTGCGAGATAAATCAACTTTTTCCGTAATCTCTTTAGTTTTCTTCTTTACCATGATATTTTCAAATTGTATCTATATAAGTAGTAATAATAATAATTTAATGTTTAAGTTTTTTTTGGTGTATTTTAATCATTAAAAAACAGATTTATTTTTTTTTTTGTTTTAAAATTTCTAGATTAGCATCAAGATCAAACATAACGTTTACGCGACCACTACCAATTGGTGAAATTTGCCCTACAATTACATTTTCAGGAATTCCAAGCAATCGTTCCTCTTCTCCGTATAGCCCTGCATCTAAAAGCTGATTTACGGTGACTTCAAACGCAGCACGAGCAAAAACACTTGATTTTGAGCCAGAAATCCCATGTCTTCCAATTGATTGAATTGATCCTGAATAACACATTAAATCTGCTAGAATAAGGAGATGTCTTAAATCTACATCTAAAGATTGTTGTTCAAGGACTTTTTGGGACTCTAGTATAATCATTTGACGTGCAGCTTCAATACCATATAATTTTTCTATTTCATGGATATGATTTGAAAGGGTTCTCGTATCATCCACTCCCTCAATTTGTATTACACCCTGCAAATTAGTACCCTCTGTTTTAATTATCCATTCTTCTCCATCATCAGAAGGTGTTAATAATCCTCTTTTTACACCCCTAATACCTTTAACGACCTTTTTAAGAATTTTTTCTCTTAATTTTTGTAGGCTTTGAAGATCTTCAATTCCTGGATCTATTATAATAGAATTACCCTCGCGTTTTATAGTTCCTTTTTTTTTATAACGTTTTAAAATTTCAGGTATTTCATTTATGTCAATTCCCTTCTTTTCACATATTTCAGGGATTAAATTAACAACTATCTTCCAATTTACAAAATCTAAGTCTACATCAGAAGTAATCTGTTCAATACGTATCTGTTCTATACGATTGTGGACTTGTATCGCTTTTTCTTCTGTATCCTTATATTCATCGACTAGATAGACTTCCATTGCTGGTGTCGATGGAAAACGTCGAGCATCAACAATTTCAATTAAGCGGGGAAGTCCCTGGGTAACGCTAAATTCTTCAACTCCAGCATAATGAAAGGTTCTTAGTGTCATTTGTGTTCCTGGTTCTCCAATAGATTGTGCAGCTACAGTACCAACTGGTTCTGACGTTTCTACAAGTGCGTTATGAAAATTTATAAATATTTTATTTAAAAAATATTCTAATTGTTCTTCTTCAAGATCTTCATTTTCAACTTTAATTCTAATTTTATTAATTAAATCGTCAGGAATTCCATCATTTTTTAGTATTTCTAATTGCTCTTCTAAATATTGTTGAGTTATTTTTCCCATCTGTAATAAACCTTACATATTTTGTTTTATATTTTTAATTCTTCTTGCTTTCCTCTTATCCTTCTTTTCCTTGCTTCCAAACTAAATAGACTTTTGTTTCCTTTCCTCTCCAAATAGCTTTCTTTCCAGTTTCCTCTTCAAATTGTTTTTGCAATGTATCCTCATCAGGAACTTTAGCTTCTTTTTTAGGTTTCTCTTTTAGAGGCATCTCTTTTTTGGATTTCACACTTGCGGCTTTATTTTTTTTAGGAGTGGCTTTTTTAAGCACAGATTCATGCTTAATTTCTTCACGTATCTCTCCTACATCTAGGGCCTTAGCTTTTAATAAAAGTACATCTAAATTTACTGCTAAACCATGATCAGTATGCATTGCATCTATACCATCATCTCCAAATTTAAATTGAATTATATTCTTATCCGAATTTCTAACAGTTCCATCATTTTCTACAACCATATCCTGTAATGCATTCACTAATCTTCTCTGCATATATCCACTTTGAGATGTTCTTACTGCCGTATCAACGAGTCCTTCTCTCCCTCCCATAGCATGAAAAAAGAATTCAACAGGTTTTAATCCATTCCGATAAGAAGAAGATACAAAACCTCTAGATTTTGGAGAAAGATCATCTACTTTAAAATGAGGTAATGTTCTTCTACTTCCTACATAACCTCTGTTTATTCTCTCACCTCTAATAACCATTTGCCCCACAACAGCAGACATATGTCCTAAATTTATTATATTCCCTCTAGCTCCAGACTTAGTCATTATATATGAGTGTGCATCTTCTCCAATGAATTCCGCTGCTGATTCGTATGCTCTATTTAGTGCCTCTGCTAGAACCTGTTTAATTCTTAACTCTAAAGTTTCTCTCATAGAACGGCCAGGAGCTCTTTTAAGAATAGTAATATCATTTTCATTGAAAGCTTTTATTAGTTTGTTAGACTCATCATTTGCTACCCTCAATATGTTTTTAATTTCTTCATAAGCATGACCATGCACATAAACTTCATCTAATCCCATTGTCATACCATTTTTGCGAATGACACCTAATAACATTTTCGTTGCACTATCTAGAAATTGTCTACCACGCGCATTTCCATGATCTTTGATAATTCGTGCTAGGATACTGTTTGGTTGCATCGCACCAAAGGAATTTTCATCAATTGTTCCAGTGATTAACCTTCCATTTTTAATTACGACATAAGCATCGTAAGGACAGTTTTCTTCTTCACACACATCACATCTTCTACAAAATCGCGATTTAACTTTTAAGTTTAAATCATCAGGAAATAAGCTACTGAATATATCTTTACCAGAATATAAAGGTTCTGGATCAGTTATTTTTGGAGTTAGTTGTTCTAAACTAAAATTAGGATTATTATTAAATATCCCTCCATTATAAAGTAAATTTAATGCCTCTTTTTTGTTGTATAAAGATTCTTTACTCGTAAATTGAAAAACACTTGATAAGAAATCATGTGTTCCCCCTAAAATTGGGCCTCCAAAACGAGGTGATAATATATGCTCTTGTACTTTAAGAAGTAATTCTGCTTCTGTTCGAGCCTCTTCGCTTTGAGGCACATGTAAATTCATTTCATCGCCATCGAAATCAGCATTATAGGGAGGACATACCGCTAAATGTAATCTAAAAGTTCGACCATCCATAATTTTTACTTCATGTGCCATAATTGACATTCTGTGCAGTGAGGGTTGACGGTTAAATAATACTAAGTCTCCATCATTCAAATGGCGCTCAACAGTAAATCCTGGTGCTAACATATCTGCAATTATTTTTCTATTTTTAACATAACGTAGGTCAATTCTTCTTCGGTCATTGCGTATAATATAATTAGCTCCTGGATGATGATTTGGTCCATTTAAGACCATTTGTTTCATTTCTTCAATATTCCAATCATTAACATTAGTAGGAATAGTTAAAATTTTTGCGATCTCGATAGGTACTCCAACCTCATTAATACTGATATATGGATTAGGTGAAATTACACTTCTTGCCGAAAAATCTACTCTTTTACCACTTAAATTACTTCTAAATCTACCCTCTTTCCCTTTTAGTCTTTGTGTTAGGGTTCTAAGGGCTCTTCCCGAACGATGCCTTGCAGGCGGTATACCAGATACTTGATTATCAAAATAAGTGGTAATATGATATTGTAATAATTCCCACAGATCTTCTACAATTAAATGAGGAGCTCCCGCATCAATATTTTCTCTTAATCGTTGATTTATTCGTATAACATCTACTAGCTTATGCGTCAAATCATCTTCAGAACGGATACCACTATCTAATGTAATTGATGGTCTCGCACATACAGGAGGGATTGGAAGTACTGTAAAAATTACCCACTCAAGTCTAGCATTTTCAGGAGAAATACCCAGAATTCTAAGATCAACGTCGCTCATCTTCTTAAGACGTTCTAGAATCTCTATAGGTGTTAATCTACGTGAACCCTTTCCTTCTTCCTCTTCATAAAATGTAGTGGGTTTTTCAATAATTATCTTTTTTTTCTTAGCGCCACAGTAGGGGCAATTTTTAGCTTTTCTAGCACGCTTAAATACAATTTTTGCAGCATCTTCATCACCCTCGAAGAAAATTTTTCGATGTTTTATTTGTTCTTCTCTAAATTTTTCTTTTTCTTCTTCAGTGAGCATTAAACGAGAACAATCCGGACAGATACTACGTAAAACTTTTAAAACCTTTTTTGCATACCCTACATGAATAACGGGACGCGCTAATTCAATATGACCGAAGTGTCCCATACAATTCGATACGAGATTGCCACAAGTTTGACAACGTTGTCCCGGTTCAATTGTACCAAGGCGTTGGTCCATTAAACCGGAGGGGATTGGTAACCCATCCTCGTCATATGTGTCCGCTGTGATAATTCGAGCAGCAGACATCTTACGTATTTCATCAGGACTAAGCAAACCAAATTTGATTTTTTCAATCATTTTAGTTCTCGAAAACGTATAACTCATGACCTATATACCCCCATATTTAAAATACCTCTATAAATGTTACTTTTTTGAGAACAAAAGGATTCTTCATGGAAGAAAACATCCTCTTATAATTTTGATAAGACAATTCTTTAAGAAAAAAAGTGACAAGCTTTTCACTGTAAGAGAAAAAATACATTAAAAAATAAAAAATTTTCTATTTTCTAATCAATTATCCACATCTATATTTGAATCAGATTATTCAAGGATTATACATGATCAGTTAGTATTGATATTTTGTTTAAAAAGAATGGATTAATAAATAGAATAAATAGAATTTTAATTAAAGTTTAAAAGAGTTTAATTTTTGGTTATAATTTATTTTACTATTGATGAAGATTGTAAATTTTTTTCGAAGTAAAATTGTAATTTTTTTTATCCAGATTCTTATTCTAAGTTTATTTTTATTTTATTTTGGATATCAATTTAGTATTAATTTTGATAATGATGCTTTAAATGCTCAGAAAAAGATTACACAATTTATAGTGAATTATATTTTATTTGATGATTTAACTGGTTTGCTTTTTATTTATTTTATTTGGATTTTAGTGTCATTTATTCCTATTTTCTTATATACTAATTATAAAAAAGCCTATTCGATGAATATAATGACTTTCTTCTTTCCAAATTTTTTTGGGTTTATTTTTCTAGATCGTTATTCACATGATTATTTTAGTTCCAAATTCTTTTTTCATCTTCTACATTCAGTTCTGCTAATTATTTTACTAGTCACGATTTCTATAGGAGGATCTTTAATTTTAAATAAAATTGTAAAAAGTAAAACTGAAGAACGAATAGAAGATTTGCACATTGTTGTAAGCGATATTAAATCGAAATGTCCTAATTGTGGAACAGAGTTTAATTCAACACCTATTTATTGTTATAATTGTAATACAAGATTAATAATAAAGAGTGAGGAAAATGTCGGAATCAAATGATATTAACCAATCATTAGATTTGTTGTTTAACCCAAAAAATGTTGTCATATTAAGAGTAGGAGAAGCAATTGAACCTATGGTAAAAGGATTTAAAAGACAGGGATATAATCCAGAAAACTTATATTTAATTTCTCCGAAAGAAGAAACTTTCTTAGGACTTAAATGTTATAAATCCATTGACGAGATTCCAGCAGAGGAAATTGATCTTTTGATATTATCTATTAGAAGAGACCTTCTTGTTCAAACTTTGCAGGAGGTTCTTTCAAAAAAGAAAGTGAATTTCATTCATATATTTACTGCAGGAACAGGTGAATTTGATAAAAAGGGTAGTGAAATCGAGTTTAGAATAAAAGAAATATTAGATGATTATAAAAATACAAGAAGTATTGGTCCAAACTGCATGGGTGTTTATAGTCCAAAAGGAAATACAGCTTATTATTCTTCATTTCCAGAAGAACACGGAAATATTGGTTTAATTTTTCAATCGGGAGATTTACATTCAAAGATGATTAAATTTGGTTCTCGGAGATATAACCTTCGATTTTCATTTGGAGTAAGTATTGGAAATTGTGTTGATATTCAAATTTCTGAGGTTCTACAGTATTTAAATGAAGATAAAGATACAGATGTTATATGTGTATACTTTGAAGGAATTTCACCAATTCATAAGAATGAAGGAAAAAGATTATTCAAAACTTTAAAAGAGATGAAAAAACCAGTTCTATTCATGAGAGGCGGAAAGACTCGAAGAGGTCAAACTGCTGTATTATCACATACGGGGTCTATGGCAACTAAAAAGAATATTTGGAACGCTGTTTTTAAGCAAACACCAATTCTTGAAATGTCTTCTTCTTTGGATGATTTAATTGATGATACCTATTTATTTTCTTCTTATTTTAACCGATTTAAGGAACTAGGAAGAAAAGTTGAATATCCTAGTAATAAAAGAGTTTTAATTATATTATGGTCTGGTGGTTTTGGAATCTTAGCAACGGATTTCTTGATAGAATTAGGGTTTGAAGTTCCTCAATTTAAAGGAAAAACTTTAGAAAAACTTACTAATATTTATCCAATACGAGTAGGTAGTTTATCTAATCCTTTAGATTTACCTTTTGTAACATATCAAAAAGAACTTGCTGAGGTGACTAAAGCTGCTATAGATGAAGATATAAGTTTAGTTATAGTAGAAAGTGATGCCTGGAAAAACATAGAGGGTAAAAGTTTTAAAGGATATTATAAAAACTTGCTGGAAATAAGAGATTATGTGGAAAAACAAAACAAAACGATGATAATTATTCAACACAATTATCCTAGTGAATCTCGTAAAATATTTGTCGATATGCTTCTTAAAGATAAGTTTCTTGTCTACCCTTCTCTTGAATCTGCGGCTAAATCATTTCTAAAACTTTATGAATATGGAAAAAAAATTAAAGATTTTGAGAATAGATAACACCTATTACCTTATTTATTTAAATTTCAGACTCAAGGCCATCTTGAAGGAAAACAATTTATGCTTTCTTTAATTTTCATATAGAATGCTAGGAGAAATAATAGCAATTTTAGCTGTTCTAACATTTGTAGCTTCTAATGTTATATTTCGTAAAACAGAGCATGAAGCTAGTCCAACCTTTATCAATTTTTTTCGAACCGCAGTAGGTACATTAACTTTCTTCCTTATAGTTCTTTTTTTAAATGAGTTGAACCTTATTTTTAAAATCCCTTTAGAAATTTGGGTATTACTAATTTTTAGTTTTGTTTTTGGTCAGGTAATAGGGGACACAGCATATTTTTCCGCTCAAAAAAAACTAGGAACAACAATTGCTCTCGCTATTTCGATGACCTTTCCTCTATTTACGTTCATATTATCTTTAATTTTTCTCAAGAAACCATTTAAA
>JBHLOJ010000209.1:0-2627 GCA_048940605.1 Promethearchaeota archaeon | reverse complement strand
CAAGTATGCTTTTTTCACCAATCTGCTAAAAAATTAACTGAAGCGGTAGAATACGTAAAGGAATTAGGAGTTGAAAATGTTTCTTTGCCAATAAAGAGAAAACTCTCGATTTTGAATAAATCAGCTATAGAAATTAAAAAAAAATGAATATTTTTATTCAGTAAAGTCTCCCAAATCTTTTATTGCCATAAAATCTCCAACAAATGCTTTTTTTAGTAGTATTGCAGCTCTCTCCCAAAGATTCTCTAAAATGGAGTACACTTTTTCCATATCATTTCTATTTTTAAAATGGATATTAATTAATTGAGATTCTTCATCTATGTTTATTTCCATGTGAATTTCTTCGATAAGTCCTCCAATTATCTTTAACATATCTCTAACTTCACTTTCATCTCCTAATTCTTCTCTTGATTTCTTTTCTCCCTCAAACTTTAAAACTATTTTAAGGTTTGCATCATCAACTTTGATTTTTACTTGATCCTTTAATATATCTTTTAATCCGTCTATTAAATTTTCCATATATATTCCTCTTATTTTTATATATTATTTCTATTTATAACTGGAATATCAATATAGGATGCATTTAAAAAATTCCGAGCAATAGTTATGATAGGTTTACCTTCAGTTGGATAGTTTTTAAAAGTATCTCTATCTGCTCCTGCGATAGCAAGCTTAATCCTATGACCTTTACGAATAAGGACAGAAGTTGGTCGAAATCCAAAAGTTAACTCTGTAATTTCACCAGGGATGAGTGGTAAGGCATCTTTCTTCTTATATGAGTGATGTGGACCTTCGATTTTATAAAGTGGAGTTTCTTGAGATATTTTCCGGTGAATTAATCTGATATTACCATCGGTGAAATAATGAATATTACCGTTTTCATCGACTTCTTCTAAATATGCGAAAATAGCTCCATCATCATGAGTTGAACTAAGAAATAATGTAATTGAAGCATGCCCTGTAATTTCTAAATCCTCTTGAAGAGGTGGACTAGTATAAGTTAATAACTTTTTATCTAATTTTTCCCTATTTGAGTAATCAGTTGGTAAACCCAATAAAGTCCACCAACGATTTAACCTACCTGAACTAGCTGTAAAGCTTACCTTATAATTGTCCTCACCCTCCTCTTTTTCTGGTTTTTCAGTCGTTAATGCATTATTTTCAGAAATATACCATTTTCTTCTTTTAATCCCTTCAGGTGGCCAAATATTAGTTTTTTTCCACTTTTCTTCTCCCATTGTATAATAGTACAATATTTTTCCTTGGATCCCCTCTCCATATAAAACTGAGTCGAAAAAATTGATCCATGTCGTAATACGTTCGTCTGGTGTGGGAGATACTTTAGTTTTTTCTGGATGTAAAGGATCAGCAGCATATAAGGCTCCATGGGTCCAAGCTCCAATTATAGCGATATGAGGATTTTTTAGGTTCATAAATCGATTTATATGGGCATCAATATAAGCTGAATCTAACCAAGAACACCAACTTAAAATTGGCACATTTGATTCTTCAAGTTTCTCTTTATATATAAAAGAAGAAATGTCATTTGGTGTTGTTCCATCTGGAAGTGAATCATCTCGAAAATCTTTATCGTGCAGTAATTCATATACATATTCATTATTATTGTGCTCCTTCATAGCTTTATCTAACAATCTAAGATCTGTATCATTATCAATAGGTTTCACACCCTTCATTAAAAGCCATAACATTGGTATTAATTCCTTGAATGGTTTTGAATTGTTCTGATCAAGATTCCTTCCTACAAATGACCATAATCGTAAGAATGCTGCATCAAAACAGCCTCCTGGAAATGCTACATCTGTATAAGCATCCCATAATCCATGACCGGGCATTATAGCCTTGATGGCAGGGTGATTATTAACTGCAAGTTGTTCTGCAGTTGTTCCTGTATAAGAAATTCCATTGGATACGACATTTCCATCAGACCATGGTTGAGAAATTATCCAATCTACAATATCAGAACCATCCTTAACTTCTTCTTTTGAAAAAGGATAAGGTCTCGAGCCAAAAGAAGCACCACAACCTCTTACATCCGTATAAACAATCGCATAACCATGTCCAGTAAATAATGGTGGTGTCGGTAGAGCAATTGATGTCTCGTTTAAAACCCATCTGAAAGGGAGTCTAAGTTTTGCAGCCCTCCAATATCGCGTTTGATATAATAAAGTGGGAAGTTTATCTTCTGAAGTTAATCCCTTAGGAAGACATATTGTAGCTGCTATTTTAACACTATCTCTCATTGGTATATACAAATTTTTTGTTGTATAATCTTCAAAAGTCTTTCTTTTGGGAATATTCCATTTCAAATGAAAAGGATTGTCACTAACTTCCACATTCTTATTCATGAATTTTAACCTATTTTTTCATTAATTTGTTTTGAACATTTAATTATAATTATCTCTGAATTTATTTAATTATTAATGAAATAGCACATATTAATAATAAACAGTAAAACTTTAAGTTTCTAATTCCTTTTCATTTATAGAGTACTTTAATAGGAAGGTGTTAATTATTTATTCTGAAAAAGTAATGGATCACTTTAGAAATCCCCGAAACATGGGAGAAATGAAAGATGCTGATTCTATAGGTGAAGTTGGAAATCCTGT
>JBHLOJ010000208.1:0-2629 GCA_048940605.1 Promethearchaeota archaeon | reverse complement strand
TCAGGTTTTTCTTTAAGTGTGTTAAATTTTTCCACAGCAATCTTACCATTTAATGCAGTGGCAATAATTTCAAAACCAGCTTCCTTTAATATCAAAGTATATAACCGTTGTAGGGATTGATCATCATCGACAATATAAATTTTTACCATATCAAAATCCTTAAATTATATGCGAATGGTAAACAGCTATAAATTTTTGTTCTAAAATTATAAACTGGTTTTTACAATTTACAATAATAAACAAAAAACTATTATTTAAGTTTAAACAAAAATTAAATCCTATACCTAAACACTCTAATGTGTATATTAGTTTTATTGTCTTTTCCCAACAAAATCATAAATTACACAGTAATCTTTAAATATGTACAATTGATAAATATTATAATAATGTTCGTAAGACCTCTCTTGAATAGATTATTGGTATTATTATTACTTAGCGTAGTAGTATTAGTATTATTACTCTAAATCAAGAGAGACGAACCTGATTCTTTTTTTGATATAACTTTTTTCATGGATTTGTTCTCTCTTGATATCCAGTGAATTTTATTAAAAAAGATATTTATGGTTCACGAACTAAAATGGAAAAAAGAAAAGGAGGTGAAATGTTGGAAAAAACCAAACAAAAACTTGCAGAGAGTTCTCTCCAAGAAAAAAATGAGATTGATTGGGCTAAATATCTTGATTATACAAGACTTCTTGAGCCTGCTGAAATAAATAACATAGCACAAGAACTCTTTAAAAAAGATTTTGAAGAGAATAAATAAACGTTCTACTTCAAATATATTCTATAATTAAATCTTATTCTAATTATTAAATATTATAATAAATCTTTATAAAAATAATAAATTCTTTAATTTAGTAGATTTATTTCTATCAGTTATTAAATACAATTTTGTATCAACTTCACAGATAAACTCAAGGAAAATTACTATGAAAGATTTAATCATAAAGAACGGTCTTGTTTACGATCCTTTGAATGAATTAGACGGTGAAAAAAAAGATATTCATATTAAGGATGGCATAATAGTTGAAAAAGTTAATGGTGATACCAAAGTAATCGACGCATCGGGAATGATTGTAATGCCTGGTGGTGTCGATATACATTCTCATATTGCAGGTACTAAAGTCAATGCTGGGAGATCTTTCCGACCTGATGATAAACTAGAAGAATTCAATGAAAAGCGTACAAAATTAACGAGAAGCGGCACAGGTTGGTCAGTTCCATCTACGTGGGTAACTGGATACCGATATGCTAGATTAGGTTACACCACAGTTGTTGAGCCCGCAATGCCCCTATTAAAGGCTCGTCATACACATGAAGAATTCTTAGTCACCCCTATTATTGATAAAGCAGCATTTCCTTTATTTGGAAACAACTGGTTCGTGATGGAATACATTAAAGAAAAGAATTATGACAAACTAGCTGCTTATATCTCCTGGATTTTACAGGTAACAAAAGGTTATGCTGTAAAAATAGTAAATCCTGGAGGTGTTGAGAACTGGACATGGGGTAAAAATGTTAGTTCATTAGACGATCATGTATTTCATTTTGATGTAACTCCAAGAGAAATATTAGAAGGTTTATCAACCGTCAATGAGAAATTGGGATTGCCCCATACGATTCATGTCCACGCAAACAATTTAGGTCATCCAGGCAATAAAGAGCATACTCTTGAAACATTCGAAGCTGTAGGGAAAATTAAAACGAAAGCAGGGAGGGATTCAGCTTTACACTTAACCCATTGCCAATTTAACGCATATGGTGGCACTAATTGGGGTGATTTTGAATCTGGATCAGCAGATATAGCCGAATATTTAAATAAACATAAACATATTACAGTTGATGCCGGACAAGTAATATTTGGAAAAGCGGCAACAACAACAATGACAGCTGATGGTCCTTGGGAGTTTGCCTTGCACCATATCGGCGGTACATCAGCATGGGGAAACCGCCCAGGAGTAAAATGGATTAATGGACAAGTAGAAGGAGAATCAGGTTCAGGAATTGTACCATACTTTTTTGATCCAAAAGTCGCTGTCAATGCCGTTCAATGGGCTATAGGTCTTGAATTAATGCTCCTTATTAAGAATCCATGGCAGATATTCATGACAACGGATCATCCTAATGGTGGACCCTTCACAAGTTATCCACAAATCGTCCGTTGGCTCATGGACAAAAAATCCAGAGACGATGTACTTTTAAATATATGCTCTAAAAGAGCTCCAGAAAAAACTCAATTAATAGATATTGATAGAGAACTTACACTTAATGAAATTTGTATAATCACAAGAGGAGGTACTGCTAAATGTCTAGGGATGAAAGATCGAGGGCATCTGGGGATAGGAGCAAATGGAGATATAGCAATTTATAAAATAGATTCTGATGAAACAGATGGAAAAGCCATAGAGAAAGCATTTTCTTTAGCAGCTTACACTATAAAAGATGGTGAGATTGTAGTAAAGGATGGTGAAATTACAGCAACACCAATGGGCACTACTATATGTGCTGAAGGTAAAGTAAAAGATGGAATCATGGAGGCAATGCTCCAAGACGTTAAGGCACATTGGCGTGATCATTATAGTATAAATTTTGCTAATTATGCAGTTCATGATGCTTATGCTCCAAAAGT
>JBHLOJ010000207.1:0-2638 GCA_048940605.1 Promethearchaeota archaeon | reverse complement strand
ATCCCAATCATCAAATCTGATGCATGAAAATCTCGAGCAATTCCAGGTAATAAAGGCATTACCATTGAATAGCCAAATGA
Organism: Promethearchaeota archaeon; assembly: GCA_048940605.1. Taxonomy (GTDB): domain Archaea; phylum Asgardarchaeota; class Lokiarchaeia; order Sigyniarchaeales; family SOKP01; genus Loki-b32. Next base: position 2,558 of record JBHLOJ010000207.1, on the reverse strand, counting down.
GTCAAGAAGAATACAAAGAATAATTGTAAATAGAGCACGTTTTTGATTAATCTTAAATGCTTCTAAATAATCAATATGTTCTTGTTTACTTCTAAAATTTGAAGATGACATCTTATTAGTATACCTAAAAACATAGGATATATAGACATGAAAATCATTCAAGTAATTTAAGATTTCATTATAAACAAAAATATCAAAAAAAATGTCATGATTTATATTCTTTCTATCTTAGTAAATATATGTTAAATCAAATGATTAATAAAGAGTGGTGAAATAATGTCTGAAAGAATTAGTTGGCATACAAAAGGTTCATGGTATGAAGCTTGTGCCTCCGAAGGTCATTGCTCATTTTATTTTGGAAGGGACAGAGAAGAACCTTGTAAATCATTTCAATTATTTGAATTCGATGAGGGAAACTTTGGAGATGTAGATATCAGTGGAGTATTAGCAATTTGTGTAGTTGATTTATACTCTAATAAAGTCGCTGATCTTATGACGAAGGGGGGTGAGGGAGGAGTGTATATAAGTGATAAAACTACAGAAGAACAAAGAAAGTATTTAGAATCTTATTTTGTTAAAAATATTTCAGGGAATTCACTTCTTAGAAAGTCTCTTGGAGTCAAATATGTTGATATTGATTTCAAAAAAGAAGAAAGTACTTTTCATGTAACCATGCCCTATGGGGAAATGAAATTATCTTATACTCCTGGACTCGATGGTAAAAATCCTCAAAGACTTGAAAACTCCCCATTTGGTGTTTTCTTTTCTGATATAAAACTCTGTAATACTCATTTCTGGAAATATAATGATTTTGGAAGAAATTGGGAGTTTAAGAATCGAAGTGGAACTATCGCAAGTTTCGATGGAAAAGGAAGGTCAAAAGATTTTTAAAAAATAAATTAATTTTTTTTAATTAATTTTTTACTTACAAATTTGGGTAAAACTATATATTAGATTCTTTAATAATGATTATATAAAGTGAAAATCTAAAAAAAACTCAATTATTTTTCCAATATTCTAAATCTATTAAAAAATGATGAAAAACGATGGAAGCAATGGCAATAATTGAAACAAAATCCGGAAAAGTCCAAGGTTATAGAGAAAAGGGGATAGAAGTTTATAAAGGAATCCCTTATACTGAACCTCCGATTGGGGACTTAAGATTTCTTCCACCTGTTGCGAAAGAACCTTGGGATGGAGTGCTTAATGCTACTAAATTTGGGCCCTATTCGTATCAAGGATATATTCGAATTCTTGAAAGGTTATTTAATAAGCTTGAACCTGAAAGTGAAGATTGCTTAACACTTAACATATGGACTCCTGCTGCAGATGGTGAGAAGCGCCCTGTAATGCTTTGGATACATGGAGGTGCTTTTATTACAGGAGGAGGAACATGGGAACTCTACAATGGTTTAGCTCTGGCTAAACGAGGAGATGTCGTAGTAGTTACTATAAACTATAGACTAGGGGCATTAGGTTTTTTATACATTCCAGATATCACTATTAATGCGGGATTACTTGATCAGGTTCTCGCGCTTAAGTGGGTCCACGATAATATCGAATCATTTGGTGGAGACCCTGACAATATTACAATATTTGGCGAATCAGCAGGAGGATATTCTGTATTAACGTTACCAGTTATGCCACAAGCCAAAGGGCTTATTCGACGTGTAATTGCTCAAAGCGCTCCTTCTATTGAACCTGATCTAAGTGATAAAACCACAAGGGGTTTTATGAGAAAGTTAAAAATAAAAAGGGGAGACATTGATGCATTGCGTAAAGTTCCTCCTGAAAGAATTATTGAAGCACAAACGGAATTTATGGGACCTGAAATAACCAATCTCATGATTTTCAGACCTCTCATTGATGGTGATACAATCCCTAAACATCCCTTGAAAGCATTTCGAGATGGTGATTTAAAAAACATTGATTTTATGATCGGAACTAATTTAGATGAAGTAAAATTGTTTACGTTTGAGGATCCAAGTATCACTGGAATGGTTAAATCACTAGGTGAAAATTCGATAATTGCTGTGCTGAGTACAAGTGGAATAGATGCTAACAAAAGTAGAGAAGTTATAGATATCTATAAAAATGCAAGGGAAAAAAAGTTTTCAACAGAACCTATGGATTTATTGGACGCTATTGCAACTGATGGTATGTTTCGTATCCCTACAATACGATTTCTTGAGGCTCAGTCTAAATATCAACCTAATACATTTACTTATATGTTTACCTTTCAATCTCCCCAATTCAATGGTGCTTTCGGATGTCCTCACTTTCAAGAAATACCATTTGTATTTAATACATTTGATACCCCTGGTATTCCTGAATTCGTCGGGAGAGATCCTGATATTGAAAATCTTAGTGAAAAAGTCATGGATGCTTGGATTGCTTTTGCTCACACAGGAAATCCAAATCACGACGGACTTCCTGAATGGTCTTCATATGATAATAAAAAGAGACCAACAATGATCCTAGGAAAAGAGTGTAAAATTGAAAATGCTCCTTTTGACAAAGAGAGAGAAGCTTGGGAAGGAGTCAACGAAATTTAATAT
>JBHLOJ010000206.1:0-2656 GCA_048940605.1 Promethearchaeota archaeon | reverse complement strand
TACAAGCTATTCTAAATGTAGGTTCATGCATCCGTGGAGAACAAGCAGCAACAACAACTCTATTTACTTTACCTGCTTCAATATCTTCTTTAATCATCTTCTGCCCTACATCAGAGCAGAAAAATTTGTATTCTTGAGCAATTTCTACGTTAGGAAGTGTTTTAGCATATTCTACTAAATCAGGAACAGAAACAACACCACCTATATTCACTCCACAGTGACAAATGTATACCCCAATTTTAGGTCTCTCATTCCCTGTAATTTTAATTTCTTTTTTAATTTCTGTCATTTTATTCTTTCACCTATATTAATTGTTCTTTTACTATGTTTAAGAATGGATCTACAGAAATAAATGGAGAAACACCTTGTAATTCATGATTTTTAACTAAACCCAATAAATTAGGATCCATTCCAAAAGCAGTACCTAAGAGTTGGGTTATATATATTACAGGAATATTAAATGGTTCACCAATAATATCCCCATAGACATTGTTTACTTCCGTCTGCCCAAGATCTAATTGTAAATGGCAAAAAGGGCAACAATCAATGATAATATCTACACCTGCATCTCTCATATTAACTAACTTTTCTCTAGTAAAATCAGCCGCAACTTCTTTAACAGCTGTCCTGACAGCTCCACCCGCACCACAACACATATATTTATCTTTATAATCTATACTTTTAGCTCCCGTGATTTCAACAATTTCATCAAGAAATTGAGGTTGTTCATATTCACCTTTCCAAGGTCTTTTATCACTTGGTTTTACAATATGGCATCCATAATGGACAGCAACTTTTAAATCTGAAAATTTTAACGTTATATGGTCTTTTAAATAATCTAATCCCATATCCAGATATAAGGCTTGAACAACATGTTTTGGCTCAAGATTCCCTTTATATACACGATTAATTTTTGCTAGGTATTTATTAACTTCTTTTTTCAATTCAAAGTCATGTTCAAGTTCATACCATGCATCTCTTAAAGTTCCATAGCAACCATTGCATCCCGTGATAGGATTTACTCCTAGTTCTTCTGCAATAGAAATATTTCTAGCAGCAATTACGAGCCAAGTTGGAATATGAAATGCTCTAAAAACTCCTGGAGCAGGACAACATGAGGCTCCTGGTAAATCTAGTAGCTCAGCATCAAGATGATCAAAAACACTCCTAATAGATGCTTCAATCATAGGATAACGGTTAGGAATTACACATCCTAAAAACAATCCATATCGCCATTTATATTCTTCACTCATTTTTATTCCTCCTTATTTTCATCCTCCTTCTTTGCTCGTTCTTCTTTTAATCTGGCGGCATTATCCATTAATTCTCTAAATCCCACTTCTTTCATCAAATCTTGGCATTCCTTTACTGCTTCAGGATAAGAGTGAACTGTGGGAGGTAAAGGTGGTAATCCATAGGATTCTCTTAAATCTCTCCATCTTTTATTACCTTCACCATTAGCAGGAACACCATGACCGGTAGCATAAAAAATATTATTGGCTAATCCAAAATGAGAATCTAAAATATAACCTTCCTCAACTGCAATATTTCTAAGTTTGATAATCATATCAGTTACAGGAATATTTCTGGGACATCTTTCATAACAATAATAACAAGTTGAGCAGAGCCAGATATCTATATCTTGTAATACAGACTCATCTCCTGTTAAAGCCTTTCTTATCGCAGATCTTGTGCGATATGCAGTCCTCCTTCCTGATGGACATCCACCAGTGCATGTACCACAATTTATACACGCTCTTAATTTCTCTAAACCAGCATCAACAAACTTTTGCGCAATTCTCGAACTTGTAGACTTATATACTTTTCTTTTAATATATTTTTCTACATTATCGCTCATGATTATTTCGAATCTCGTATGCAAATTTAAAATAGATTTGCGATTTTGTAAAAAACAAGGTATTTACTTACGGTGTTTGATCAAACAAAATCATTGATAATCTTATAAAGGTAAAAGTATTTTTCTTAAAAAAATTTGTTATCGATACTTAATAACTAAATTTATTTTAACAGTTATTGGATATATTTTACATTTTTATAAGGAAAAGCAAATTTGCATCATTTTCAATCTAAACAATTAGCTTTATGTGGTTAGTTATATAGTCTGTGTATTTCCTCTAAATATTTAATTTGATTTTCTTTTGACAAGAAAGCTAATTCTTTTTTCAAAATTTTCTTTTTTTCTCTCGGTATATCCAAATTTTTTAATCTGTCTCGGATTTCTTTTGAAAGTACTGTAAAAATTCTCGAGAAATATTTTTTGATTTCTGATATCTCTTCCAAATTCTTTTCATTTATATCTCTTTTTATTCTGATCACCAAATTTCTTCTAATTAAAGAAAAGAATAGAAATTTAATAAAAAATTGGGAGTCCAATTCTTGGATTCATACCTAATTAAAGTTAATAAAATAAATTTAGAATCTATAGCTTCGGAATTGAAAATGAGAAAGTACTCCCTTTATTTCTTCCTTCGGATTCAAGCCAAATCTTCCCACCGTGTAATTCAACAAGTTTTTTAGTTATATATAATCCAAGTCCAGTACCTTCGATAGCAACATCCCATCCTTGTCCGTATCTTTCAATTTTTCCGAATTGCTTAAAAACTTGATTTTTTTCCTCTTCTGTGAATCCAATTCC
>JBHLOJ010000111.1:0-11148 GCA_048940605.1 Promethearchaeota archaeon | reverse complement strand
ATACCTGTTTCTGCAAAACCAGCAGATTCAATAATAATCCCTTTTACACCTTTTTCTATACAATCTTTAACAGATTGCAGAACATATTCATTTCCAACAATAATTATCGCCAAGTCAATTTCATCAGGAACATCTTTAATATTTTTATAGGCCTTGTGTCCTAAAATTGTATCACTGTTTATATTAATGGGATATGTTTTAAATTTTGAATTTAAAAGGTAAAGGGTTGTTCCTCCACCAAATCTAGGTTTTTCGGAAGCACCAATAATTGCCACTGTTTTAGGGTTGAAAAAAACATCCATTTCTGACATATTAATCAACATTTATAATGAAATATATGGTCATGATATATTACTAAGAAAAAGAATATTTTTAACTTAAAGATTGGGTTCTAATCCTTGAAAATTTAACAAGTAGAGTTTACTGATATTAAATTCTGGAGTTTAAATATTTTAATTCAAATATATAACAAATATATGACCTAAATATAATGCTAGTCCCAGTCACTACTCAAAAAATACAAATTATATGCCCTATTTGTAAAACAAGGGATCTTATTGGTGTACCAAAAAGGGAATTGAATAAAAGCTCCCATTTAACAACCATTTCAATCCAGAAAGGATTAATTTGCCCTCATCATTTTCAAGTTTTCGTAGATAAGAATTTACAAATTCGGGGATACCAAAAAGTTGATTTTGAATTAAATAATGAAAATTCAAGAAAATTAAGGAATGGGGTTAAAGCATTCAAACAAAATAAAGAATTAAATGAAGATATTTTTAAAAGTCCAGTGGAGAGCAACGATTTACTAAAATTCAAGGAAAATGCAATTAAATTTCAAGAAATTGTAAAGGAGAAGAAAAAGAAAACAATGAAAGAATTATATGATGAATTTTGGGAATTTATTGAGGAAGACAATAAAATCTTCCAAAATTTTATAATCAATGATAAAAGACGTCAAAAAAACTCAACAAATCTTAATTATAGCGAATTTAATAATCATTTAGAATTAGATCAGGAGATTTAATGCTCCCTCTTTATAAATTAACGATATTATTACTTCTACTAGTACCACTATCAGAATTTCTAATATATTGCAAATTTGTATTAAATTGCACACAGAAATTCTAAAAGCAGAATTCACCTTTTTTATGAAAAAGATATAAGAAAATTTAAAATTCAGTACTTAATTTACCAAAATATTAAATTTATATATAAAAAAACTATAAACTGAAGAAATATTAAAAGGTTGGAAATTATGAGCTATAAATTACCAGATGAAAAAGATTTAGAAGCGATGATTGGTATTGTCGGAAAAGAATATGCTACAAATAACAAGGCGATTACTGCTTCTTACTTATCAAAATCTGTCATGGGCTTAGAGAGTCAAATTCCGGATATTGTTATCCGACCAAAGTATGTAGAAGAGATACGTAAAATTTTGGTATATTGCACTCAAGAAAAAATAGCGGTTAGCCCTGTTTCTGGTGGACTATCGGGAGGTTTTGCATGTCCAACGATAAAACCTGGAGGTGTTCTGCTCGATTTAGGGAGAATGAAACGTATCATTGAGATTGATGAAGAAAATCGCTTTTGCATCATAGAACCAGGGGTTACTAATGGTGAACTTTGGGCTTATATGCACAAATACCATCCTGATTGGGCACCTCCAATTCCTGATGGTGCACCTCCTGCTGCAACTGTTATGGGTGATGCGATAGATAGAGGCTTTTCCCTTTATACTTCTAGTGTTGGTCCACAAGGAGATAACTTCATGTGTGGAGAAATAGTATTCCCTAATGGTGATGTTGTGCGAACAGGTTCTTGGGCATTACCAACTGCCAAACCATTTTATAAATATGGTTTAGGTCCTGATATGTGGAGCTTTTTAATGGGATCCCAAGGTTCCCTTGGTGTAATAACTAAAGCTGCAGTTAAGATTTATCCACACCCAAAATTTAAAACGGTAGTCGTCTGGGGTATGGATAATCCTTACGATATGCAAAATTTAACTCTTGAAGTTGCTAAACAAGAATTTGGTATCTCACACCACACTGTAATGGTCCAAGGAGGAAATTACCCGATTGTGATGGCACGCTGGCCCAAAGATAAGATACCACATGACTATGCTTTCTATAAAGATATAGGAATCTCTCAATGGTGGATGAATTGGGAAACATGGGCACAAACTCAAGAAGAATTAGATTATGCTACTAACAGAATCGATAAAATGGCAGAAGATTTTAAGAAAAGAGCAAAAAATCCTGATGCAATTATAAAACAACAACTCCATCCCAAACAGATCGCAAGCAGGATGAAAAAACCAAATAAGATTGCTATTCCATATAGCTTCTGGGAAGCAGGTTTCTTATTTATTACATGGTATACTCCATGGCCAGAATGCGCACAATTCGCGGAGATGTATACAAAAGCTATGGAAAAATATGGATTTCCACCAGTAATGTGGATTGCATCTATTGAGCGATGTAGACAAGCCATATGTATGCCTATCGTTTGTTTTGATAGTAGAGATCCTAAAAATTTTGAGAAGGTTCAGGAATTAAATAGGGAGACTACTGAATATGCGTTAAAACAAGGGTGGCTCAATTATCGCCCTGATCCATATATTCATGTACAAGCATACTACCAAGCTGCAATGTACTGGAAATATTTGAGAGCTTTCAAGAAACTCGTAGATCCCAATATGATAATGCATCCAGGAAGACTAGCTCTTCCATAAATAAAGGAGGGAGATAAAAAATGGCAAAAACTGGAATGAAAAGATTAGAAGAATTAGAAAAAGATATTTATAAATGTATTCATTGTAAAGCGTGCAGATCCGCTTACAGTGGTGAACCAGATAGAGAAGGCATTGGTGAATTTGCTGGTAAGCAAGGAACTGTACTTTATGAAGGTATAGTAGATGCTTGTCCAGCTGGTATTGAATATGGGTGGGAAGCTTTTTGGAATGCAGGTAAAATGTGGATTGCTCGTTCTATCTTAAATGGTGACTTAGAATTCAATGAAGAAGTTCGGGATGTTATTTTACCATGCATTACATGCGGCCAGTGTTCAGCTCAGTGTGAAAATAAAATTCGTACTGTAGACATAATAGAAGCTTTAAGAGCTGCATGTATAGAATCTGGAATACCGATGATCGATAAGCACGAATTAGTCGATAATTTGGTGAAAGAACGAAATAATCCATATGGTGGGGCTGCGGCTGAACGACTAAAATGGGCTAAAGACGCAGGCTTAGAAAAGTTTATCAATAATAAAGATGCTAAAATTGCTTATTATGTAGGATGTACCGCTAGTTATCGCCAAGTAGAAGTTGCTATTGCAACTGCAAAACTATTTGAACAACTAGGTATGAATTTCACATTAGTTGATGACGAAGTATGTTGTGGAAGCCCATTTTTCAGGATTGGAGCTGTCGGTACAGCACAAGAATTAATGAGAAAGAACCTTGAAGCTTTTAAAAACGTAAAAATGGTTTACTTCAGCTGTGCTGGATGCTACAGAACATTTACTATTGATTATCCAAAATGGATGAGCGAAGATGAAAAACTTCCTTTCAAAACGCAACATGCATTTGAGCTTGTGGCAAGATTAATCCAGCAAGAAAAAATCAAATTCAAGCCAAATAAGCAATTGAAGGGAAAAGTTGTTACCTATCATGATCCTTGTCACACGGGGAGACATTTCGCAGTTGATATGGAACAAGATATGATTGAGAAGTCAAGTAATCTTATGATAGATAGTAGGAAAATTAGAGACGCGATTGAAGAATGGTATGAAGTTCCACGTATTATTCTTAGGAAACTTGAAGAAGATGTAGGTATAGAGTTTAGAGAGATGTATCGTATAAAGCTTAATAGTATGTGTTGCGGAGCAGGTGGTGGAGTACGGGCGGGTTACCCTGAATTTTCTATTAAAACTGCAAGTCTTCGATGTGATGAAGCGAATGCTGTTGGAGCAGATATCTTAACGACAGAATGCCCATTTTGCTGGAGGAATCTGTCCGATGCGAATGAACAGTATAATCACGGTATGGTTGTTATGGGAATTCTTCAAATGATTACCGAATATAATCTTTTAGAGATATTAGAAAATCTTGATGAGAAAGATTTCTTAGAACCCTCAATTCGAGAGAATTTAGAAGAAATTCTAGAAGAAAAACGAAAAAAATGAGCAATTTGCTCAATTATTTTTTTTGATATTCATTTTTATTATATATTTGTTAAGATCAATAGTTTCTTATTAGTATAATAAGTAAGATTTAAATTAATAAATCGTGTAATTCTACTTTAAAGGTAAAACTTATTTAATTATTGTTTTATAATTCAAGTCAAAGCAATATTAAGTGAAATTTCATGGAATCGAAAAAAAAAATAAAGAAATATGTACCATTGGTTGTATTCATATTGATGTTGGTTTTAATTTTCTCCTTACTTCCATTATATCTCCCTACAACGCGAAGAGAGGCTATACCAGTAACAAGAAAAGCCATAATTATTAGTAGTGCGAATGATTTTCATAAGAGTGAAGGTGAAAATGATTTTAATGATAATGAAGATGCAGATTTTAGCAATGAAACTAATAACTGGCCCAGCTTTGTAGATTTTACCAATGGATATATAACTCAAGATGCTAATCTACCAGGTCATAATACTTCAGGGTTTGTACAATTTATTGTTAAAACTCCAGCAGTACCTAAATACGTTAATATGGAATTTGTATACAATTGGACTAAACATTATCCATTAATTAAATATGCGGAATATAATCTTTCGGCGTGGGTTAATATTTCAACTAATATAAATTTCCCACCTATTAATCCTGCAATGATAGTCCCTTCTACAGGGGCTGGGGCGAGAATAGGATTACGTTGGTTAAATTCTAGCAATGGTGTAGTAAGAACTGATTGGTCGCAAGGTATATATGGACCTTTTTTAGGGTGGTCTTTTTTAAGTGTTACAGGTATTGCAGCCAGTACAACTCTAAATGAAATCACTCAATTACATTTGGTATTAGCGGTTGAGGGTAATATGACAGGAGGGGAGATGGTGCTTTTTGATGATGTGAGAGTAGAACGTTGGATTTCAGTTAATGTAACTAATCCCATAAATCCGATTCCTCCGCCAGGTAACTTAAATTCAGATGGGTTTGCTGCCCAAGCACTCCAAGTTTATTGGATTTTAAGGAATCATGATTACAAAGATGAAGATATATTTCTAATGCTATATTATAAAGATGATGTTGATGGAAAAATATATATAGATGGTCCTACTGATGCTTTAGTTGGAGCTAACATTGATGTTGTAAACGATTCTGTAAATGCTAGTAGAGTTAAAAACGAATTAGATGTATCCTATCCTAATTCTTTTGCTTCTAATATTAAGATAAACGATCAATTAATAATCTACATGGTTGATCATGGTTCAAATACGGTATTAGGTGATGGAAATGCAACATTCCACTTTGAAGCAGATGATAGTTACATTACCGAATTAGAATTTTTTAACCTAGTGAAACAGATTAATTGTAAGAGAATCTTGATAAATATAGACATATGTTTTAGCGGTAATTTCCTAAATCAATACTCAAATATAGGATTTAGTTGGTACGATTTACCCAAAGCCATTTTAATTACCTCAACAACAGATCTATTTTCATGGTATTGGCGAGATACCAATAATGCAGATGGATTTGCAGGATCCTGGTTCTTTCATCATTTCTGGGATCAATTAAATCAAAATATGACAATAGAAAGTGCTTTCAATTTCGCAAAAGATTGGATCCCTTCTGGAAAATTATTAAATGTAAATGATATTCAATCACCTTTAATTCATGACAACTTAGGAATAAGTGCTATCTGGAGTTTCAACAATACTCCTCAATTATAATTTTTTTTTGTGTGTGTTTTACCTTTAATTTTGAGTATTGTATTGATATATTATTACAAATTCAAACTTCTGACATTTTTCTGACTTAACTTTATATTAAACTTAGAATATAATCTAACTTAATACATTATTAGTATAGAATCACAAATGAGTGCTATGCTACCAAAGAGAACAATTAATATCGTACTCCTGGTCATTATTTTTTTTATCAGTTTTACATTTCTTATTTTCCCACAAACCTCCTTAAATAAAATTGATATTGATGATGTACTGGACGAAAAAACTTGCCTGGATTGGATTAAATCTGCTAATAATGATACATCTCCCCCTGTTATCACCTTTATTCAACCAGACACTGACAATATAACTATAAAGAGTAAAATTTACTATATAATCGTAAACGTTGAAGATGAGAATCCTCCTTTACCTGGGAACGTTTCACTAGAAATTTCAAATGCTAATTCTTCACTTTTTAATGGTTCAATGACTTTGATTACCGAAAACGAATGGATTTTCACATGGGATAATATAACATCTTACCCCAATAGACAAATATATTCTCTTAAGGTTACAGCTAAAGATAATTCTACAATTGGGAATATAGGCATTTCTGAAGTTAAAAATCTTTATATTGATCTATCAAAATCTCCAAGTGCACTGAATATCTTAATCTATATTATAGCTACTTCTGTATTAATAGCAGGCATCTCCATTTGGGTTAACAAAAAACGTATTCACCACTCAGCTAATAATGATGTAAAGAGAGTCAATTATTAAAAATTATTATTTTCTCACTCTAAGATACACCAGTAAAATTTCGTACTAATCCTTTAGTTTGTTTTTTGTAGTCTTAAGTAATTCTATAATATTTGAATAAATCAATAAATTAATTTCAATTTCATAAAAAATATATGTCAAGATTTTCATTAATTACGAAATAAAAATATTTAGTTTTTCGGAGTAACTTTAAATTGCTTAATGTGGAACAGAAATCTGCTTATCCATATATTACTAAATTTAAAAAAGAACCATTTAGATCATTTATCAATACTAAAAATAGAAATATTGGGAATTATTACTTAAGAAACTATAACACTTTAGTTTCATTTTATAACTATTTTAAAGATAATTTATTAAATGAGCCCAATTTAACCTTAGAAAATATTTTCTGGTTTACTTTATTACGAAAATATATTAAAGAAGAAAAGAAAGAAGTTAGAAATGAGATCTTTAAGTATATTAAAAAGTGTGAAATTAGACTAAATGAACAAATCGGTTTTAAACTCTCACTGGATCCTCAAAAACACCCCGATATTTACTCTACTTATTTAGCATTAGGTAGTCTGAAAAGTTTAGGCCTTTTAAAGGAGTATTTTACCTCTGAGGGTCAGAGTCATATTAAAGAAGAGATAAAAAATTATATTTTGTCACTTAGAAAAGGAAATTCATTTTTACATTGTCATGATAAAGAATGTAATATTTGTAGGGAAAGTTCTCCAACAAAGACTCTCTTTTATATACTGGAAATTTTTTCCCTTTTAGGATTAGAAATTCGAAATAGTAGAGAACAATTTCGTACCTATATTAGTGATAGTAAGAAAAAGCCTAAAGCATTACTATATAAATTTTTATGCTTGAAATACTTGGATTTTGAATCAGAAGTTAAAGATAAGGAAATTCAAAACCTCCTTCAATTTCAAAAAGAGACAGGGGGATTTGGTTTTAGTCAAATGGAAGATCTTGATGAAACCTTTTGGATAGTTTATACCCTTAATACTTTTTCATGGATATTGAATTATAATCCTTCAGGTGTATATTTTTATATCAATACTAAAATAAATGAGATTTTAAATAGTGAAGATAATTGGACAAGTATTCAATTGATGGAAACTTCAAAACTGATAATACTTTTGTCCTTAATTTGGAAAAAATTTATTGATGAAATAGAAAGGGTGTTGTTTAAAGGTTTAGAAAAAGAGAATTATGTTGATCTAAACCAGTTAAAAACTACATTTGGATTATCTAATGATATTGAAGACCTTATCTCATATACTAATCTCAATTATAATATTAATATAAGAATTTTAGATAATAATATTGAAGTTAAGAATTATATCCGAAATTTGAGCAAAGGGAAACAGGAATTCATTCAGAAATTTTATAGCCAAATTAATTCAAAAAGTATTGTTTCTCTTTCAGATATGTTTAAGAGATATAGAACTTCAAATTTTGAACATCTCAAACTTAAAGAAGATATTTTTCCAATAATTAAAGATATGATTTCGAGGAATTTTTTCAAGGGAAATATTAGAACAAAAAAAGGATTCCTAACCAAAACAAAATATAATTTCTATTTAAATTACACCCTTGAGAAAGTAATTGTATCTGACACAGAAATAAACACAGAAAGAATTTCAGAAGAAAAAGAGAAACTAGAGGATATTAAGAATGATATATATAATATGACTTTAAAACTTAAAAATATAGGAAGTCAAATAAGAGAAGAAATAGAGAGCTATCTTTTAATTGATGAAATCGATTATGCTAAAGAGAGATTGAAATTTATAATAAGAGATGCTGTAATGGAGGCGGATTTCCTAAATGAAAACATTGAAAATTCATTTAATGAAATAATATATTACAGTAATATTCATGCTATATTAGGGACTGAGATAGCTCAATGGAATAAAGTATATTCTACCCTACAAAATAAGTTAGCAGAAACTAATTCATTTCTAAAAAATAAGATCCAGGAAAAAGAAACAATAACAAATTTAAAGAGTCTGCTCGAAAACTTAAAAGAAAAGCTTTTTATAATCGATGAAGATTTGAGAAAAAAAATAGATACTTTTAAGAAGCTTTTTAGTGAAACTCTCGAGAGAGAATATATTGAAAATAGATTTAATCTATTGGTTCCTCAATTAAGTCTCATAATTGATGAGATTAGCAAGTATGATAAAATAATATTTAATATCTCTCAGCAAATCACAACAACGGAAAAAGAAATTGTCGAAAATCATCGAGAAATTATTAATAATTGGGTAAGGATTAAAGAAAAATACGAAAATGAATATAACTTTTATCACGAGGGATTTCAATTTTTTAGAGAGAATTTAAAGAAAATCATAATAATAAATGAGAAGTTGAATAATGATATTTTAGAAATTGGTGAAAAAATTAAAAGTAAAATAGTAGAAAATCAATTTCAAGAGGCATTCGATGTCATTAAAAAAGAATCAGATGTTTTATTAAATGAAAAATTATCTGAAATTAAAATCCTTCAATCTCTTGTCAAGGATAAGGTAAAAGAAAAACCGAAGCTTTATTCATTACTGAAGCATTTACAGGATAATCTTGAAAATTTAGAATCAACTGTTATTGACTCTATAGCCAAACAATCACAATCTTTGAAAGATAAAGTCATAGAGGAAAGAAATAGAGCCGAGGTAAAAGATTTTGATGATTTTGTTTCGCAAGAGGTTATTAGATTAAAAACAGAATTAGTTAATATTAAGAATAGATTTATTCAATCAAGTAAATCAAATATTGATGATGTAACGAAAGAATTTGACCTTCTCGAATCTAATTTTGATAAAGTAAGGAAACTATATTCAAAAAAATTTAATAATTGTGATAAAAATATTGAAAATTTCAGAGAAAAATCCGAGTTAACGATCCTTCAGTGGGAGAAATTCACTGGTTTCTTTCAAAATGAAATATCTGATTTAAAAGATGAGTATGTCAATGATATTATTTCTAATAGATTAAATATAATGGCGGTTGAGAAAAAAACTAATAATATTAAAATTATAGATTTAAAAGATGATGTTAAACTTTCTTGTAAGGTTTTAATTAAAAGATTAAAAGATATGATCGAGATTTCTAAAATCAATGCTGAATTGAACGAAAATGAAAAAACTATTCTGATATATACTGATTTTTATTATTTAAATAAAGAATTAAGAAATTTTATTGAAAATAAATTATTAAAATTGAATAGAGAAAAAGTTGGTAAGATATTATCTCTTTATGATTCAAGCATTAGAAATTTAACTTTAAACACAAATATGTTAGAACTCCAAAATAGAATCAGTGATTTAAGAGTCCTTGAAGAATCTCTCCCAAAGAAGTTTTATGATAAAGTCAATGAGCTTCAATTAAATCAAGAAAGGCAAGAATTCCTTGAAACCAAAGAATATTTCGAATCAATAATAGAGAATGATGAAATTGCGATGATTAAAATAAATTCTAATTTAAATCTTTTTAATTCTATGCAAAATTACATTGAACAGGAATATAATACTCTTCAATTAGAGTTAAAAGAATATTATAACAAATTTTTAAAAGAGTCTGAAGGGAATGATACATACGTAAAAATTCAAGATGATTTTAGAATTAAAAGCCAGGAATTTAGAGAAAAATCAAGACACATAGAAGATGCTATCGAAAATGAATTAAAAAATACTGGAGATAAGACAGAGGGTTCGGATAAATTAATACCAGAGATAAGAGAAGTGTTTGTTAAGAAAAAGAACGGATTTTTGGAGGAATTCAACAATAAAGTTGAAAAAGTCAATGATCAAATTGAAATTATGAAAAATGAATTTTTACGTGGGAAATTAATAGATTTCATAAATATTAGTAAGATTAAGTTAAGCCAATTACTTGGAAATCTTGAAAGAAAGGTAGAGGATCATATTGAAATAAAAGAATTTAAGAAAATTAATGTAATAATTCAAAGAAGAGCTAAAACAATTGGAGCTGAAGTCAAAGAAATTTCTAGAATTGCCACTATAAAAATAAAGGAATATGATAAGCAATCAAAAAACTTTAACCAACAATCTAAATTTATTTTAGAAGATTTTAGCAAATTTATTAACGAATATAACGAGATTCTAAATGAAAAAGTCAAATCATTAGAAAGACTAATCTTGAAATCTTATATTGATATGACAATTAAAGCAGTTGCAAATGAATTTTTAACGACAGGATTCTTAAATAATGAATTAAAAATAAGGAAACAAGATATCCAGAACCATTTATTATTTTTAATCAGTAAAGGAGAATTAAATGGTAAATTTGATCCGAGGTTTGGGATTTATTACGAAAATCCAGAAATTTTAGATGATTTAGACGAAACTGAATTAGAGGTAATTAAAAGTACGAATTTCAAAGTAAATATGGTTATGCGTCATCTTAAAAATTTTGCGAGTCAATATGGAAGCGTAATAGCTTTTTT
>JBHLOJ010000110.1:1680-11174 GCA_048940605.1 Promethearchaeota archaeon | reverse complement strand
ACCATTTCTGTGAATGCTGAAATAAATGCTTTCGTTGAATGATACATTGGTTCTCTTGAACCATGCAATAAAAGTGACGCGATTGAGGAAATATTGAAAATTACTCCCCTGTCCTTCCTTTGCATCGGTTTTAGTGCTGCATGCATTAAACGAGCTGTTGCCCTACAATGAAGATCAATCATTTTCATAAAAACACTAGCTTTGGAATTTTTGCCAATAAAATTTTCCAGAGTGCCAAATCCGGCGTTATTGACTAGTACATCTAAATTTTCGATTGATTCAATATATGAAGCAAACTCCTCCATGAATTCATTTTGGGAAAGATCACCTTGAACGATTTTTACGTTGATACCATATTTTTCTCCTAACTCTGAAGCGAGAGACTCTAACCTATTTTTTCTTCGAGCAGTAATAACTAAATCAAAACCTTGAGAACTTAAGATTCGTGCGAATGATTCCCCAATTCCTGAACTCGCACCAGTGACTACCACCACACCTGGATCGTTTACTTCCATAAAATTTGTAGTTATAGACATGATTTTTAATTAATTTATTTTTTATACAAAATATCTTTTAGAGAGCTTACTAATTCTTTAGAATAACTAAATGTTATTAACTTTTTAAATTTCTGATTATAGAGATGTTCTTCAATCACCAAAATTAATACTGTATTTTCTCCCATTGTTCCTTAGTCCAATAAAGCAGTAACCCATTTTTTTTTGTTTTATATACTTTATTCTGGAATTCTAGATAATCCAAATGAACTAATGTTTCACTAATTGCAAGAATTTGATTCATTTGGTCTAAATCATCCCCCCAATGTTCAAGGGCTATCTGAAGGAGAGGTTTTGGATTATTTTGTATGATTTTGGATATCTCAAAAAGACGATTCTGATGATGATTTTTAATTGCTATTATTCGTTCATGAGGATCATAGATAATTTGTTCGTGTCCGGGTAAAATTATCCTTGAATTCAGCTCATCAATTCGATCCAATGATCTTAGATAATGTTCTAAGATGTTCTCATAATTGTTCTTTTTATTAAATTCTTCAGCACCAGGAATTGCCAGAGTTCCTAAGTGTGGAGTAATATTACTTAATATGTGATCTCCAGAGAATAAAATACCTTTTTTAGGATAATATATGCATATATGCCCAATTGAATGTCCCGGTGAATGTATTATCTGCAATTCACCATCTACAATTCTATCATCATTATTAAGTAATATGTCTGGCTCAATATATTCAAATTCCATCCCTCCTCTACCAAACCTCTGCATCATTAAATTAACATCTTTCTTTTTAAGACCATAACTATATAGCAATTGTCTTCTTTCCTCTAAATTTTCTTCCAAATTACCATTTTCACTCAAATTTTTGCGTAATTTAGCTAATTCATGAGCGATTCTGTGTATACAAATTTTTACTTCCGGATTTGCTCTCTTTAATTCAACTACAAGGCCTGTATGATCAGGATGTTCATGTGTGATAATACAGTAATCAATATCTTCAAAATTTATCTGTAGATCTTTTAGAGCCTTATTAAATGCATTTTGCCAATATTTCAAAGGATAACCCGCATCTATAAGTACAATTTTATCGTTTACTGTAAAAAGGTATAAGCTAACAATGTTTGAGAAACCAATTTTAATCTGATTAATATCCTCTAAGGAAAAAACTTTATAATATTCGAAATCTATTAGTTTAAGCAGTCTTGAGAAAAACTTTCTTAAATCTTCAAAATCCATAATTTTCTTCACTAAGTCCGGAAAATCATTTTCAATTGGAGATTTAATGTTATTATTAAAGTATTTTTTAAAGGGCTCATCGCTCTCTTGGAAACTTACATATAAATCATGGGAGAACCAAAAAAAATTTTGAAGCATATCTTCAGGAAGTTCAGTTCTTTTAGAAGCTTCTTTGATGAATCGTCTAATGGATGTTTGGGGCTGAAATTTATTGAATTCTTGAATAATTAATTCTTTTTGCTTTTCCTCTAATTCGTAGATATTAATCAATCTTTCAATGTCTTGTCTTAGAATTTTAAGATCTCTGCTCATCTAAATCATTGATACCGTTGTACAATAATGAAAAATATATAATCATATGCCGGGTTTAAAATTAAAAGACAAAGAAAAGTAATAAATTTTCACTTTAAGACGCATTATATAATTATAAATAAAAATTTAAGATTTTTTTACTCGAGCAGTAGGGATCTTCCATCAAATATAGGTTTCATTCCTAATTGGGTTGCTTTTTCCTGCATTTCTTCATCGGTAGGTTTGATTTCGAAACGGCTAGCAGCATCAAGTATTTTAGGTAAAAGATGAATATCAGAACTTGAATTAAGAAAAATTCCTTCTCTTTTTAAAACCCAATGAACTGCACGGTCAATATCGGATTGTTCCTCAAATGGTTCATACCACGTATTCCATTTTCTTTCTTTTTTACCCCAAGGACGTCGTGCTAAGGATTTTATCGTTTGGAAAGCTATATTCCTATTCATGCAAATTTTAAAGAGATTTTCAAAATCCGTAGCATAGTCAGGATTTTGCATCATTATATAGTTGTATGGTAATAAAACTGAATCAAATTCAAAACGCTCAAGGCTACGCAAATGCATCTCAGCAACACCGTAACCGTGACCTGTCACTCCTATATACTTTACCATTCCTTGTTCACGTGCTTCAACGAGAGCGTTTAAAGCACCATTTTCCCCCATTACTCTTCCCCAACTTTTTGGATCTGTTAAATTATGTAGTTGTATTAAATCTATTGTGGAAACTCCTAGACGTTCAAGTGATTGTTCTATCTGTTCAACCGCATCCTTATAACGACGTCTAAATATTTTCGTGGCAAGAAAGAATTTATTGCGATGTTTTTCCATCCAAGGACCGATCCGTAATTCTGATTCTCCGTAACCTGCAGCTGTGTCAATATGGTTGATTCCATATTTCAGAAGTACATCAAGAGTCTGATCTGCTTCAGCTTGAGTTACATTACCCAATGCTGCTCCTCCAAAAATAACACGTGTACTCAAATGCCCTGTATTACCAAATTTTTGTTTTACGATCATAGCTTATTTGCTTTAATTCGATATTGAAAAAAAGAGTTATTATTTTAAAAAATAAAATAAAATTTCAATTTGATGACATTTTTAGAATTATAGAATATTTTAAAGAAATATTCAGAAAAATTATAATGAATTGAAATATTTGAATATCGCAAAAAAATATATTGGCAAAAAGTTTTTAAATACTTAAAGAGAAATATTTAGCTGAAAATTAAAATAAATAAATCAACTAGCCTTTTATGAGCGAAGAAGAAAAGTTTAGCGCAATAATTCAAGAAATTAAAGAGATTTATTTGTCCTTAACCCAAGGGGAACCAACTCCAGATGATGAAATTGAAGCTCGAACAGCCCTAATTGAAAAAATTCAAAATTTAAAAGAAATTGATGCATTTCCATTCGAAGCAAAAATGCCATTATTCGAAGATACTCTTTCCAAATTAGAAAATTGGGATACACTTGAATTATGGTTTACAGAGTCAGAATTGCCTGATGCGATTAAAAAAGTTATAAATATCACAGAAGAATTACCGGTCGTTGAAGAAAAAGAGCAAAAAAAGGAGGATTTTAGGAAACAAGCACAATCTGATTTAGAATCAGTAAATATTGATATAAACGATATAGTTGACCAGGTCTCTGATAAGTTTAAAGGTGAAATAGAAGACCTAAAACAAAAAATAGAATATTTAAAGCATGAATTAGAAGTTAAGGATGAAACTCTGAAACAAGCAGCACCAAAACGAGTAATAAGGAAAATCACACCAAAAAAAGATGTAAAATTACCTCCACCGAAAATAAAGATACCTGCCGTTAAAAAACCTGATGTGATACATCAAATTAAGGTACCAAACAAAGTAGAGGTTGAAAAACCTAAAGAAAAAATAGGAGTAAAGTCAATGGAGGAAGTTCAGGCAAAATTAGAGAAAGCAATAGAAAAATTAAGCCCTACTCCTCCCATTGAGAAAAAACCAAAAATATATGAAGAGATGCAGGATGAAGCAAAATCAGTTTTAAGTTTTCTTGAAGAATTAGAGCCTTCTCCGAGTTACACTAAAATTAAAAGCAATGCGGATTTTCCAAAAGAATCTACGTCAATATTAGATATACTTGATGAACAAGAAACTGCTCCAAATATCGTTGAAGATGTTGCTGGAAGATCAAAAAAATCTCCTATTATTACCGAAGTTTCCCTTGTTGAAGAAGAGCCCAAAGATCAAAAAGCAGCAACGCCATTTATTCCAAAAAAACCAAAAGTTACAGCAGTAAATGTAGAAGAAATTGAAACTGAAGAAATAAAATCAAGTGGAAAAGAATTATTTAACGTTTTTTTTTCATTTGGAGATAAACCAGTTGAGAAAACCTCAACAACTGTAGAATTACCTAGTTTAGAATCAACAACGGAAAAAAAGAAGAAAGATGTTAAAAAGAAAAAGAAAGAAATGAATGCTATGTCATTCGTTGATTTCGGTTCTGATGAACCAGAAATAGGGATTCAAGAACAATCTAGTTCAATTAGTTCAGAAGAATTACCAAGAGATAAGGATACCTTGTATCAAGAATTAATAGCTCTTGAAGGAAAAAGATACTCTTTGGAAAAAACTTTTAAAGAGATAGAAAAAAGCTATAATATGGGTTCAATTGACGATTTTGAGTACAAAACTCAAGGTGAGGATCTAAAGAAAAAACTCGAAGATATTACTTCTCGAATTAACAGAATAAGAAGAATAATAGCAAGTATGTAGAATTTATCTAATTATTTTATTATTATTCAATTTTATAACTTGGTGGCATTTTTTGTTTATGCTCAGATGATCTCATCATCTCTTTCACTCTTTTTACATCATTTTCATTGAAATCATTTAAATTTAGATTGTAATCTATCCTATATATTATCTCATCTAATAAATCATATTTCATACCAATTTCGTCCTCATCTGTCTGACCCTCCCATAATCCTGCTGAAGGTGGTTTAATGATGATCTTTTTTGGGATATTTAATTTCTTTGCGATTTCTTTTACTTCACATTTATAGAGCCCTCCCAATGGTTCGATATCAACACCACCATCCCCATATTTTGTAAAATATCCGATAGTTAATTCGGTTCTATTTCCTGTTCCCCCAATCAAATAGTTTCCCTTGGATTGTGCTGTAAAATACCATGCTGCCATCCTTAATCGAGCTTTTAAATTTGCTGATGCAATATTATTTGATTCAATAGTATTCGAAGTTATTTTTATAAATTCTTCATATACTGATGACAATTCCAAGATTATAAATTCTATCCCTAATTGAGCTGCTACCAATTTAGCATCACTCAAATCTTGAGGATTTGATAAACAAGGTAAACCCAAACCTATTACAGCATCTTTTCCTAGCGCATTAGCACATAGAGTTGAAGTTACAGCACTGTCAATACCACCACTTATCCCAACAACTATA
This sequence comes from Promethearchaeota archaeon, assembly GCA_048940605.1. Taxonomy (GTDB): domain Archaea; phylum Asgardarchaeota; class Lokiarchaeia; order Sigyniarchaeales; family SOKP01; genus Loki-b32. The sequence continues at coordinate 5,663 of JBHLOJ010000110.1, read as the reverse complement.
CCGTCAGCATTAACAGATTTACAATAAACACGTATCCAATCTTGAATTCCAGAAATTATATTTTCATAATCTAATTTGCGCATATTATTTTTCAATTATTCTTTTTTTTAAAATTCTTTTAATATAATTATTCTAAAAGCTAAGATTAAAATACAAATTTTAAAATTATAAAAATAGAAAAATCTTCTTAACTAATCAAAGTTTAATATAATCATAAAGGAATGATATGGTATGAGTGAGGAATTTAAAGCAATTGTAGATTCATCCTATGATAAAGGAATACCATTTTGGCTTTATACTAATGATTACATTTTTGGGATGATTCCTACTGATAATGATCGTTGGATTGAGGTTTCCTATACTTTTGAGGATCCTGATGAGCCTCTTTTCAAAACTGAAAGAAATGCCGACCTCTCATTTCAGTTTCTTCTTGAAGAGGTTGAAAAGGGAGTATCGTTCTATGTAGAAGATTTAAAAATTCCATTATTGAAAGAATTTGCTGCTTCTCTTGAAGGTAAATCTGGTACTGACAAAATGAATGGGATAATCTCTGAATTAATGAGCAATTCAGTTAAATATTCAGCTAATCTCCCTATAATAAAAAATAAAGATGAGCTTAGTATTTTAAAAGAGAAGGTATAAATACTTAAGTTAGAAATCCTCTAATAATTTCTATATAAAAAATAAAAAAAAATGTATTTAGATTTCCTTATTTATAAGTAAATGCTAATAGTGCCATATCATAGAGGTAATTTGGATTTCCTAAATCAGTAGTAGAAAAAGCACTAATACTAATGACATATACTCCTGGAGAAATCGTTAGATTGGAATATTGTAACATTATGCGACTCCAAATTTTATGATCATGGTCTGCCCCGATATTTGCAGATGCAAATTTGGTTTCATTTAGACTTATATGCACTGTAAGCATTTCTATTACACCGTTACATATAATATTTGCTTCTGCAGTGAATAAAACGTGTAATGATTCACTTGGATTAACTCTTACAGTCATAATTAGATCTAGAGGTATTACTTCAACATTATATACTTGCATTGATGGAGAATATGATTTATACCAAATATTTTGAACTCCCGATTGTTGTTGCGGAATACTTTCTGGTAATGCATACAATATTGTATATCCACTAAGACCTAATCCACTTAATCCAATTAATAGAGCAAATATTGTTAAACCCTTTGAAGAACCCATTATAGATTTCACTTTAAATATATTAGATGAATATAAATTAAACTTAAGTTAATCATGTTTAAAAAAATTAGGGTAATTGCTTAACAATTATGATGAGATTATAGAATAAGAGATGATAAAATGAGATTTATCATATATTACCTTACATGTACAGATTTTTTCTCTGAGGATATTTTTTTGTAAATTCATCATCAACTCGTCGACGAAGTTGGTAATCCAAATTCGAATCTTTCTCCTTAATTAAATTCTTCATATAGTCTCCTTTTTCTTGTGAATAATTTTCTATTCCAGTAGCAATAATATTCTTATTTTGTTTAATTGGAACAACCATCCCAAAGAATCGAAGCATATCATTAGGAGACATCTTTTTTCCTATTTTTTCATCAATATCCTTGTCAAGATTCCTAACCACTGTGCCCATTGATAATGCTGAAAAGGGACTTAACTGTTTTGACTTTAACCAAAAAGAATTAGGTTTCTTTGTAATAATTGTGTCTAAATTGCCATCTCTATCTTTTGAACCTAAAACTCTCCAATCCTTTGGATCTCTATCATACTCTTTTTTCATCTTTTTAACAACAGAACTAATTGGGGCAACTCCGTGATAATCCTGTTCTTCTTTGTTATCAGTCATACTCTCTATAATATAAAGGAAAATTAACTATAAAAATCTAAAGATAAAACGAATTCAACAATAAAATATTTTAAACTGAAAAATAAAGGAGTTATATAATAGCATTTTTAAATTGTTAAATGAACGAAAATTAATTCCTTCAATGTTTAGGTTATAAAATGGAACAGAAAATAAGCTATAATGACTTCATAGAATTGCTTAGTGAAGCTATAAAAACAAAAGATTCCCAACAAATATCCTATCTCATATCTTCAGTTGGAATATATGAAGAAATATTCTTAAATAATTATCAAAGACGTAAAAAAGAAGGAGTTTATTATACTGAGAAGAAGATTTCTGATTTTATAGTCATTGAAGCATTGCTCCTTTGTCTTAACAAAAAATTTAAAGATGAAAACACAAATATAATACCATTTCAAAAATTTGAGGAAATTTTTAATATTAATCCAGATTTTCAACAAAAAATTACTGAAACCTTATTAAATACTACAATTTGTGACCCTGCTTGCGGATCTGGAGCATTTTTATTAAGTTCAGCCAATATATTCTATGAAATTATCAAAAAATTAAACCCAAATGCCAATAATATTGAAATCAAAAATAAGTTGTTAAAGAATCTATATGGCTTTGATATTAATGAATATGCTGTTGATTTATCGATCTTAAAATTAATTCAATGGTACTGTGAAGAGGGGATTAAAGATGTTAAAGATGTGTTTTCTTTATTGAAAAATACTATAAAATCAGAAAACAGCCTTATAAAATCAAATTTGAGCAAATATGATATAATAGTGGGAAATCCACCTTATGGTAATATTTTAAATAACTATGAAAAGGGAATATTAAAAGGAAAAAACATCTTTTATAATGATATTTATTGTACATTTTTACTAAAAGCTTTAGATTGGGCTAATAATATTATTGGTTTTTTAGTACCAAAAAGTTTTCTTCTAAGACAAGGATATATTAAATTTAGAAATCAGCTATTATCAAAAGCTAATATCATAAAAATCATTGATATCGGATCAAAACTATTTAATAACGCCACTAATGAAGTTCAAATTATTCTCTATGGAAATAAAAATAGGAATTCTAAGAAAGATCTACAAATTTATGATTTTCCTAACATTAAGATAAACACTTACAAGAATCAAGAGGTAGATTTATTAAAAATTTGTTTCAATTCGAAATGTCCGATGAATGTAAAAACTAAAAAATTATATGTCTATACATACAGGAAAAATTGTCCTTATTGTGGTTCAAAGACAACGGATTTAAATCGTATACGGATTAAATTGAAACCCGCATTCTATCAACTAATAGAGAAGATTGAAAAAAAAGGAGATTTAAACTATCTTAATCCAATTATTTTCCCAAACCTAATTAGGGGTGAAGAGGATAAAGGATTAAAATTAATAAAAAAAAAATTAAAAACTGATATGAATGGCACGTGTTTCTTCCTTAATGCTCGTAATGATTTTAATTACTATTATATTAATCCTAGTAAATCCATTAATCTTGAAGAACTTGATGCTAACATTTTAAAGGGTAATAATTTCGAATATTATACTTCCCCAAAATTATTAATTAAGCACAACAACATAATCCCCGAATCAATTTATACTAATGAGAATATATGTTTTACATCTTCCGTGTATTCTCTACTACACGCTGATGATATGGAATTAAAATACCTTAGTGCTGTTTTAAATTCTGGTTTAATGCAATTTTATTGTGTTTATGCTATAAATAATCAAAAAGATACGACAATTAACTTAAATCAATATATGATAAGACACCTTCCATTCATAAAACCAACAGAAAAAATAAAACTACAACTCGCTGAAAATGTCAATATAGTTAATAAGTTATTCAAGGATAACAAAGGGATCATAAATCAAAATATCCGTCAAAAAGTAAAGGATATTGACGATTTAATATTTTTTCTTTATTCAATGTCAGAAGAAGAACGAAAGATAATTATTTCTGAGATTAAAAAGCAAATCAAGTTTTTCGAAAATGTATATAGTTAGCTTATATCTGGTTTTAGATTATTTCTGCTAAATCTCTCCTTTACTAAACCTAATAATTTGTAAACAAAATATCCCAATATTATACCTACTGTATCAAGAATAA
>JBHLOJ010000110.1:0-1580 GCA_048940605.1 Promethearchaeota archaeon | reverse complement strand
ACATCTATTTTTATAGCTGTGTCCCATCCAACTTCATTCTCAACTTCTAGCATCCAAAGTCCATCCAACGTTACAAAATTTCTTTCATAATAAAATAACTTATCAGCAACACTAACTTTTCTCATAGTATCATCCTAAATTGTAAAGTCTAAAGATAAATACAAAAATGAATTAATATTATAAATAGTAACATTATTTTGATAATCATATCAGTAAACGTCAAAATAGAATTCTGTGTTAATCTAATTTATCATTTCTATTTAAAGATAGTATCTTATATTAAATTTTCATACTTTAATCTCATTCCTTAGAGAATTATTGGATCATAATGTTTATAAATGATATATTAATAACATAAATTAGACATTTCTAAATTTTTTATATTTAAAATTATAATATTACTTATAATTTTACCTATAACAAAAGAATAGCTCGAAAAATGGAACCTATATTAATTGCTTTACTGTTGAGCACAATCGCAGGAATATCGACGACAATAGGAAGCTTTGTTGCTCTTTTTTTAGGTAAACCTAATGACAAAACTATTTCTTTTATTATGGGATTTTCTGGTGGTGTAATGATATTAATTTCCTTTGTAGAATTATTACAGGAAGGGATTCAAACTAATGGTACTTTTGTAGGAATGATGTTTTTCTTATTAGGTATGGGAATAATGCTTTTAATTGATATTGGTGTCTCTCATTACTATGAATATGAAGATCATTTTGGCACTGGTGATAATATTGAATTATCTAATAAAGATAATCCTCAATTTAAGCATAATTTTAGATATGAACACCAATTTCGTCATCATCATCGCAGAAAATATGCACAGCAAGCTCAATTAAGAAAAGCTTCAGTATTAGTTACCTTAGGTGTTTTCATACATAATTTTCCTGAAGGTATGGCAACTTTTATAGGTACTCTAAAGGAATTTGATCTTGGACTATTAATAACATTAGCAATAGCTCTTCATAATATACCTGAAGGAATAGCCGTTGCTGCAACCATATCAACTTCTAATGATAGTAAGTTAAAACCTTTTCTGTGGTCATTTGTGTCAGGAATAAGTGAACCTTTAGGGGCTCTCGCAGTGGGATTATTTCTTTTCCCTTTTGTGAATGATCAATTATTAGGTGCTATGCTTTCTGTTGTTGGAGGTTTTATGATCTATATTTCGTTAGATGAACTGTTGCCGATGTCTCGCTCCTTGGGAAAGGAACATCTATCAATTTTAGGAATATCAGCTGGAATGTTTGTAATGGCAATAAGCTTGGCTATTTTATAAAAAGCTTAAATAGACGCTTAGCATTGTTGAAAAAAACATTCTCATAAAAGCTCTTAGGCAAATTTAAACTCAACAATCCTTTAGTGGCGAGATTATATTCATAGGGTATATTTGGAAAATCTGATCCAAACAAAATTCGATCTTGATAAGAGAGTAAGTCTTCTGAAGTAGGGCGTTTAGACTCCCTTTCAGGGAATATATTATCGGGAATATATATCATTGTTGTGTCCAAATAAAGATTCTCATATTTATCTAAAAGTTTTAAGAATTTCTTATATTCGAAAGCCCCCAT
>JBHLOJ010000011.1:40428-45844 GCA_048940605.1 Promethearchaeota archaeon | reverse complement strand
ACCAATCCTTCTATTATAAAAGATCTTCTTTCCTTTTTAGACATCTGTTTTGGGGCTTTTCTGGAAAATATAGGTGAACCATCTTTTACTTGTTCTCTATAAGCAATTCTTTCAATTACTATAGCTGTATCTTCTATATTTCGAGTCGGTATCACAGAAATCCCCAATTTATATGAGATATAAGCAAGTGCTCCATATATCGATGAGATTTTCATTCCAGTATTTTCAAAAACCTCATCGTTCAAACCTTCTATTATTAATATAGGGTATTGATATGTTTCTTTTAGACGTAACAATTGTTCAAATAATCTATTATCCATTATTGAAGAAACAAAATCAAAACCTTCCTTTCTTTCAATTGCTACCTCATTAGAAATAACAATATCGGCAATATCTAATTGTTGTGATTCGTAAGACATTTGTTCTTTCCTTTTATCTAAAAGTGCCTTTAGTTTATTTTCTCTATGATCTATAATTATATGAACTTGTTCAATTTGATTCATAATGCTATTTAAAATTAAACTAGTTAGATATTAAATTTTTAACATTTAAATTATTAAAGGAATAATTTTGATTTATAAAAAAAATGGGAACTTGATTAGTTTCTTAATAGTTCTAAATATATCATGTAATTCTAAAGAAATAAAACACATAGAAGAGCACAATTAAAAAAACAATAAATTCAGCTGCAAACCTTATTGAATTTTTAATCAGATCCGTATAAGGAACTATTTTTTCATGAATTAAATTTAATTCTTCAAATATTGCTATTATATTTGGCATCCCGTATCCTTGAGCAAATTTGTCTAATTCTAGGCTCCTACTTGAATTTTTTAGCAATTGAAAAATTTCATTGTAAGATTCTTTCGGTTTATATTCTTTTATTAAAGCGATTAAACCTGCGCCAATTGCTGCAGCAACACTAGTACCCGTAACTCTTGCTTTTAATTCATTATTTAAAGGAATTTCGATTTCTGAGCCGGGTAAACAGAAATCTGGTTTTATCCTGTTATCAATAGTAGGACCTCTTCCGCTAAATGGAGTAATTGAAAGATCTTTTGATAAAGATCCAAAAGAAATTACTTTCTTTGCGGCAGCAGGACTCCCAATCGAAGTTGTTTTTGGACCAAAATTTCCAGCGGGACACACAATTATAATTCCTTTATCAACTAATATGTCACAAGCATATGATAAGATATCTTTGCCATCAGAAGGATGTTGAGAAACTAAAGATAACAATAGGACGTCAATTTCAATATTTTCTTTTATAATAAAATCAAATGTTTTTAAAATATCTGAAAATAAGTATTCATCTTTTGAATTGGAGATATCAAAATCAAAAATCTTTGCGTCTGGAACAATTCCGAGAGAATTGTTGCTAAGATCCTTAAATTGATTAGCAATAATTCCTGCCATTATAGTTCCATGGGTTATTTGATTCCCAACTTCTTTTTGAAACACCTTACTATTGTTATAATATCTTGAAACATTGGGTATTGATAATAAATTATTATTTATTCCATTATCAATAATTCCAATTCTTACATTTTTACCTGTGTGTGAAATTTGAGAGCTTTTACCTCTATTTAAATTTAAAATTTCATTTACTTCAAAAAGAGACAGGAAAAGTTTTTGATCTTCCTCGATTCTTTTTATTAGCTCCTCTTTTTCAAATTTTAAAATTTGTTTAGTATCTAAAACGGTGATTAGGGAAGGGATAAAATCTAGCTTATTTAATACATTTACTTCTTTATATTTTGAAATGAATTTATCTCGTTTAGAGACGTCTTCAAAAGAAATGATTGTTCGAAACTCCCTCATTTTATCTGAAGATATCTCTCCTTGATTTTCAATTTCTTTGAGTAAGAGATGATAAATATTTTTTGGTTTCATTGTAAATAAATAATGTTTATTTTAGTCAAATTTGTATTCTTTTAACACTTCTTCTACTGTATAATTATCATGAACAATCTTTGAAATAGCACTTACTGTTTTTGTAGGATCTTCTGATTGAAACACATTTCTTCCAAACGCAACTCCAGATCCCCCTGCTTGTAAGGAATCATAAACCATTTGTAATACTTCTGGCATGGTATCCATTTTTGGTCCTCCCGCGATAATAATCGGAATATGTTTTACACCTTTAACAATATACTTAAATGAATCAATATCGCCAGTATAGTTTGTTTTAACAATATCTGCTCCTAATTCTACTCCCGCTCTTACTGCAATGTTCACTACTTCAGGATCATTCTCATCTTGGATTTTTTTCCCTCTTGGGTACATCATTGCAATTAAGGGAACACTCCATTTCCTTGATGCCTCAACAGCTTTACTAGCGTCTTGTAGCATTTCAGGTTCTTCATCTGCACCTATATTTATATGAATTGATACTCCATCAGCACCTAATTTTAGAGCTCTTTCTACTGAACATACTAAAACTTTCCTATTTGGATCAGGTGCTAAATCTGTTGCGGCTGATAAATGGATTATTAAACCTATATCCTTTCCATATTGTCTATGTCCTGCACCTACCATACCTGAATGCATTAAAACTGCATTTGCTCCACCTAGTGCTACTTTATCAACCATATCAGCAATATCCTCTAATCCTTTAATTGTTCCAAGAGTTAGTCCGTGGTCCATTGGTATTATAATTGTTCTTTTAGTTTTCCGATCAATAAATCTCTCTATTCTAATACTTTTTCCAATACTCAAGGTAAAAATCATTCCAAAAAATAATTTAAATTTAGACTGTTCATTATTAAATAAAAATTTATTCTATTTTTAATTAATCTCAATAAAAGAACATAAGTTAAGATATGGGAATTATATTTTGAAGGAATTATTACTTAATTTTTTAAAGAATTTGTTTTCTAACAGCCAGCTAAATCGATTACCTGAAAGTTATGGTGGAGGGAGAATATTTTCCAATCCAATTATAGGAGTTTCTAAAGGTGACGATCCTATTTTTGAAAAATTTAAAGAAGTAGCTGCCCCTCGACACATGACACCAGCTGAGATGTGGGTGGCTAGTGGATTACCAGAAGAAATAAATTTACCTTCAAAACTACGAATAATTTCCATTGTCTGCCCTTTTACAACCGAAATTCGCGAAGAAAGTATGAAAGCAAAAATTATGCCTGCTGAAATATATAGTATAGGTAGAAATTATGCTAATGCTTTTAAAATTGATGTTATGAAACAAACTATTAGATTTTTTCAAGAAAAGAATTTTTTGGCAACAGCGGGGATGCTTAGTGAAGCTTTTGATATTTACTCTGGATTCTTATCAACTTGGTCAGAAAGACATATCGCTTTTGCTGCTGGATTAGGAACATTTAGCTTACATGAAGGATTTATATCAGAACTAGGATGTAATATTAGGTTATGTTCAGTAATTACCAATGCTCCTCTTGAAATAACACCTCGAAAAAGTGATAATCCTTATGGTAATTGCTTATATTATACTAAAGGTACATGTAAAAAATGTATAGAAAAGTGCCCTGCTGAGGCTATCTCAGAAAAAGGACATGACAAATTAAAATGTTGGGCTTATGGTAGAAAAGTAGAAGCAGAAATGAATGCTCGTCTTGGCTCAATTCTCAAACCTCATTGGCGACGTGTTCGAGGAGAAGTAAGAGAACAAAACCCTCCTGTTGGTTGTGCTTTTTGTCAATACGGTGTTCCATGCATGGATAAAAATCCAATGACTAACGAGGATTAGATTTTAATTATATTATTACCAAGGTCTTCTGAGCGTAGTTGGTCTACTCATTTCAGATTTATTTGGAAAATCTAAATTATAATGAATCCCCCTGCTTTCTTTCCTTGAAATTGCACTCACAATAATAATTTTGGCAACAGTTGCTAAATTTCTTAATTCTATAAGATGTTTTTCTATTTTAAAATCCCAATAATATTGATCAATTTCATCAAGAAGTAAGTTAATTCTTTTTTTAGCTCTCTGTAAACGCTTATCTGTTCTAACAATACCAACATAATTCCACATAAATCTTCTTATTTCATCCCAATTCTGACTTAACACAACTGCTTCTGTGGAGGGTACAGCATTTCCTGGTTCCCATTCTGGAAATTCCTTAATTTTTAAACCATGAATCTCTTTTTCTAACGTGTTAGCACATTCATTAGCAGTAACCAGTCCTTCAAGTAATGAATTACTAGCTAATCTATTAGCTCCATGTAAACCTGTACAAGCCGATTCTCCAATAACATATAAGTTTTTTACTTCTGTTGATCCATTTATTCCCGTTTTGACACCACCACAACAATAATGGGCTGCCGGAACGACTGGAATTGGTTGTTTTGTAATGTCTATATTGAAATCTAAGCAAGTTTTATAAATTCCAGGAAAATGATTTCTAATAAAATTAGAATCTCTTTGTGTAGCTATATCTAAATAAACATAATCATCCCCAGATCTTTTTAATTCAGCATCAATTGCTCTTGAAACGACATCACGGGGAGCAAGCTCTTTTTGTGGATGATAATTTCCCATAAACCCATTTCCTCGAATATCTTTTAAAATAGCTCCTTCTCCTCTCATCGCTTCTGTGATTAGAAATGACTTGGCATAAGGATGGTATAAACAAGTAGGATGAAATTGATAGAATTCCATATTGGCTATTGTTGCACCAGCACGGTATGCCATAGCAATGCCATCTCCAGAAGCAATATCTGGATTTGTTGTGTAGAGATAAATCTTACCAGCCCCACCTGTTGCCAATATAGTTGCTTTTGCGGCGATATTATGGATCTCTTTACTTTCTTGATTTAAAACATACACTCCATAGCAGCGAAAATTCTTAGCAAATAAATTTACAGCACACCAATTTTCTTTTATTTCAACATTAGACAATTTTTTAACATTACTTATAAGTGTATTCTCAATAGACTGTCCTGTTTGATCGTTTACATGTAGAATCCTTCTAACTGTATGCCCTCCTTCCTTACCAAGGTCATATTCCCCATTTACATTACGTGTAAATTCTACACCCAATTCAATTAAGTCATTTATCCTTTCTGGAGCTTGAGTAATAATTTTCCTCACAACTTTTTCATCACATAAACCATCTCCTGCTACTAAAGTGTCTTGTATATGTTTTTCGAAATTATCATCGCTATTCCAAACGCAGGCAATACCACCCTGAGCATGATAAGTACTACTCTCATGTAGACTTTCTTTAGTGATTAAAAGAATTTTTTCATCTGGAGCTAATTTAGATAGATAAATTGCCAGAGAAAGACCAGAAATACCACTTCCTATAATTAAGAAATCCGTTTTGAGTTTCAATGGAAAGTTATATTTATTCTGAAATTTAATTAGAAGTTATTTTTTATTACCAATGATTAAATTAAAATTTTATTGCTATTAGAAGTAAGAAAATAAAATTTT